>CAZJXZ010000022.1:0-18801 GCA_964549955.1 uncultured Eubacteriales bacterium | reverse complement strand
TCAAAATCGGGCTTTTCGGCATCGGCCTTGAGGCTTACTGGCCGCAGTTTGCAGGACTTCGAGAGAGGCTCGATGGCTATCTGAAAAAAATCCAGGAAAAACTATCAGCTACTGGCGCTGAAGTCATCAGCGCCGGGCTTGTCGACACTGTGGACAAAGCACGGCAGGCTGGCGAGCTTTTGAAGACGAGCAATGTGAGGCTTATCTTTCTCTATGTCTCCACCTATGCCCTTTCCTCCACAGTCCTCCCTGTTGTCCAGGAGGCGAAGGTTCCGGTTGTTGTCCTCAACCTCCAGCCCGAAAAGGCCATCAACTACGCCTGGTTCAACTCACTCGGAGACCGGGGAAAGATGACAGGCGAATGGCTGGCCTTCTGCCAGGCCTGCTCTGTGCCGGAGATAGCCAGCGTCTTCAACCGCGCCGCAATTTCCTTCCACCAGGTCACCGGAACCCTCGATGACCAAGAGTCCTGGGACGAGATTAAGGAATGGGTCGAAGCTGCCAGAGTGGCTGAAGCCATGGCCCATAACCGCCTCGGCATTCTCGGCCACTATTACAACGGCATGCTCGATGTCTATTCTGACCCGACACAGCAGGCTGTCTTTTTCGGAACCCACATCGAGCATCTGGAAATCAGCGAATTGAAGCTGCTCCGCGACAAAGTGACGAAAAAAGAAATCGAAGAGAAAGTGCGGGAAATTTACCGGGAGTTTGAAGTCTTAGCTGAATGCCCGAAGGAAGAGATGGAGCGGGCTGCGCGGACAGCCTGCGCCCTGGACCGGCTGGTTGCGGAAAAGAAGCTCGGGTCGCTTGCTTACTACTACGAAGGCACGCCAGGAAGCGAGGAGGAAGACATCATCACTTCGGTCATCGCCGGCAACTCTCTGCTCACCGCCAGGCATGTGCCTGTGGCTGGCGAATGCGAGGTGAAGAATGCCCAAGCGATGAAAATCATGGATGCCTTTGGCGCTGGCGGCTCGTTCAGCGAATTTTATGCCATGGACTTCAACGAGGATGTCATCCTCATGGGACATGATGGACCCGGGCATCTGGCCATTGCCGAAGGAAAGCCGATACTAAAGCCGTTGGGAGTATTTCACGGAAAGCCAGGCAAGGGCCTTTCAGTGGAGATGAAAGTCAAGCACGGACCGGTGACTTTGCTGGCTGTCGTCCAAACGCGCGACGGGAAGCTGAAGCTTCTTGTAGCTGAGGGAGAATCTGTTCCAGGGCCAATCCTCGAAATCGGGAATACAAACAGCCGCTATAAATTCCAGCTCGGAGTTAAAAAGTTCATCGAAGCTTGGAGTAGCGAGGGCCCTGCCCATCACTGCGCTATCGGCATTGGACACATCGCCTCTAAGGTCCAAAAACTCGGCGCCATCCTCGGGCTGGAGGTCGTGAAAGTATGCTGAATTCCGGAATGAATTCCGGGGACACAATACTTAGGAATTACGGGGACACAATACTTAACTCAAGGTTTGCTAAATCCGGTAATTAGGTATTGTGTCCCCGTAATAATAAATATTGATGTAAACCGAGATGATGAAATTCTCGTCTAATAGGTCGAAAAGAAAGGAAGAGATGGCCAACCATGAGCAGGTTCTTGTTGATCGAATCAACGGCGGTGACCCTTCAGCCTTTCAAGAGTTTGTCGAGCGCTACAAGAAGAAAATATATTTCCTGGCCTATGACCTCATGGGAGACCATGATGATGCCGAAGACATTTCTCAGGAGGTGTTTATTAGGGTCTTCCGCTCCCTTAAAAACTTCAGGAGAAACTCCAAGATGAGTTCCTGACTTTATCAAATCACGGTCAACGCCTCGATCGATGCCCTGCGCAAAAAGAGCATCAAGCCGCAGGAGGCTTTGAAGGAGCTCGAGAATGTCGAAGCCCAGGCCAGCCTGCTGGGAAGCGGCCTCCATGTCGAAAATCCAGCCAGAAGCGCAGAGGCTTCGTTGATTCAAGAACATATCTCCAGGGCGCTCCAGAAAGTGTCTCCCAAGGAGCGCGCCATCTTTGTCATGCGCCACTATAACGACCTCGACACCAAGGAAATCGCAGAGATTCTCAAGATCTCTCAGGGAACGGTCAAGTCCTTTCTTTTCCGCGCGATAAGAAAGCTGCGCAAAGAGCTTTCTCCTTGGTTTGGCCATCCTGGATTGGAGGTTTCCGATGAGTGATTGCAGGAAATGCCGCACGCTCTTTACAGGGGCGCTTTATAAGGAACTGAGCTCCGAGCAGAAGGATTTCTTCGAAAATCACCTCCAGACTTGCCCGAAGTGTCGGTCCGAGTTTGCGAAGCTGGCCTCCACTGTGAAGATTATGGATAAAAGATTCAGGCCTGAGCCAGGCCAGGATTTCTGGAATGGGTACTGGGAAAGGCTAGTTAAAAGAATGGAAGAAGAGGGACTGACGGCTACTGAGTCAGAATCGTCGTGGCAGAGACTGAGCAGAGCATTTCGCCTTACTCCGAAATGGGTATACCAGCTCTCAGCCGCTGCGCTGCTCATCATCCTCGGCATTTTTATCGGCAGGCTTGTGTTTGTCAAGACTCCATCTGAGGCTCAACAGGCTTCGCTCAAGCCTCGAATGGATTTCGGAACAGAGCTTACCCAGCGCACCCAAAATTATATCGAGCGCTCCAAGCTAATCCTCCTAGCCGTGGTCAATTTCGACCCGGAAACTGAGGACCCCTATGCCTTGAACCTAGCTCACCAGCAACGGATTTCAAGGGAGCTTATCCAGGAAGCAGGCTTTCTGAAAGAGAAACTCGCTGATTCCAAGCAGCGCCGTCTGCAGAGCCTCATCGCAGACCTGGAGTTGATTCTTCTCCAGATCGCCAATCTCGGATCAGAGAATGATTTCGAAGCCATCAGGCTGGTCAAGGACGGGGTAGAAAACAGGGGAATCCTGATGGAGATCGACCTTACCGCTATTCGTCGAGCGATGAAAAAAGAAAATAAAGAGATGCCGATGAAAAAGGCATCCAGCAGATTCCAAAGCCTATAAATAAGGAGGATTCCATGAGAATAAAAATTATCTGTATCCCATATTTATTGCCAATCCTAGTTGTTTCACTCTTCATACTTCAGCTTCCAGTGAGAGCGATTAATCCCCAGGAGGAAGACACAAAAGCCTACACAGCGGCTTATAATTTGATCCTCGGAGAGAAGTGGGCAGAAGCCCATAAAGCGCTAGAAGAATTCCTTAAGAAATACCCGAAAAGCTCCTGGGTGGACGATGCTCTTTTCTGGCAGTGCTTCGCCAGAGAGAAGATGGGATATGACCTGGAGCAGGTCTTTAGCTGCTACAAAAAGTTCATCGAAACCTGTGTCGAGAGCAAATGGGTGGACGATGCCAAGCGCAATTTGGTTCGAATCGGCCATCAACTGGCCAAGAGCGGAAAGCCCGAGTATGAAGCCATCATCGCCGCCATGAAAGAGGGCGAAGACGAGGAAGTCAAGCTAGCTGCGCTTTATGCCCTCGAGGATATCGGCGACGAAGAGGCTCTGGCAACCGTCATCCGCATCTACGACGAAAGCAAAGACTATAAGATTCGCCAGAAGGTCATAGCCATCCTCGAAGACTTCGATTCACCCAAGGCGTTGGTCAAATTGAAAGAAATTGTGGTCGAAGACCCTGACCCAGACCTCCGCCGCAGAGCCTTGATTGTGATCGGCGATATCGGCGGTGAAGAATCACTCGTTGTTTTAAGGAAGGCAGCAGAGTCCGACCCTGATGCCAGGGTGAAAAAAGCGGCAGTCATCGCCTTGGGAGATATAGATGACCCCAAGGCTATCCCTGTGCTCACCGCGGTGGCGCTGACCGAAAAGGATATCTCCTTGGCAAAAGCAGCTGTACATGCGCTTGCAGACATAGAAGGTAAGGAAACACTTCAAGCCCTGCAAAGAATAATGAAAGAGGCCAGTTCTCCTGAAGTGCGAAAAGCCGCACTCTTGGCCTTGGAGGATATCGACTTTCCCGAAGCCATTCCTTTTTTAAAGACAGTGGCGCTGAAAGACAGCGACCTTGAGCTTCGCAAGGCTGCAATTTATGTCATAAGCGAGATAGAGAGCGAAGAAATCCTGGCAGCTTTGAAAGAAATCCTGGACGCGGCGGAAGAGGTCACTCTCCAAAAGGCAGCCATCTATGCTGTAGGCGAACACGAAGGAAGAGAGGCAGCAAAGATTCTCTATGAGACTGCCCTTGCTTCCGCGAATGAAGAAATCGCCAAGGCGGCGGTCACTGCGCTCGAAGATGTCCTCGACGAAAAAGAGCCGCAGATGTTGCTCGACATTTACAAGAAATCCAAATTCCTCTCGGTCCGGAAAGTGGTCCTGGCCACCATCGAAGATTTCGAAGGAAGTGCGATGGTCAATGCTCTTGGCGAGCTTCTCAAGGAAGAGCAGGACTCCGAACTGCGCCGGTCAATCGTTCGCAGCCTGGGCGATACAGAAAGCGACGAGGCAGTTCCGATTCTGCTCGAGGTGGCCAAGAATGACAAGAATACCAGGGTGCGGGCTGCGGCCGTTTCAGCCCTGGGAGAGATAGGCACTCCCAAAGCCCAGGCAGCGCTGCTTGAAATTCTCAAGAAGAAGGAAGGCTAAAAACACTGAACCTTTGTAACTTATCCACTCTCATTACTCTCCAGATGAATTCTGGGGACACAATACTTACTTCAAGTGAATTAGGTATTGTGTCCCCCTATTTCCTCCTAACTTACACTGCGTCTGACACGGATGAGAAGTTGAACTCTTTGACTTTAAGCGCAGGGACAAAAGCGGACTGGCCAGTCTCACCGCCAACCACCCTCAGCGGCTGAGACATCATCTCCACGTTCTTCAGAACATTGACCGGGCTTTCGTTGAAGCGGAAATTATTGACCGGATGGCTGACCTTCCCCTTTTCAATCAGAAATGTCCCGTCGCGAGTCAACCCTGTCAGGAGCAGAATCATCGGGTTCAAATCGCGGATATACCAGAAACGGCTGACGAGAACGCCTTTTCCTGTGGAACGAATCAAGTCCTCCAGCCGGTAGTTATCTCCTTCCATGATGATGTTGGCCGGGAAAGAGACAGGTGCTTTTCCCATTTTCTCAGCCCAGAACCTGGTGTAGATCAGGTTTTTTATCATGCCCTTCTCGATCCAGACTGTCTTTTCCTGAGGCAGCCCGTCTTCGCCGATAGGGAAGGCCGGGATTTGGGGGAAAGAAGGGTCGCTGGAGATGGTGACTTTGGATGAGACAAGCATCTCTCCCAGGCGGTTCTTTCCGTCTGGAAGGGAAAGAAAGCTCCTCCCTTCGTCAGCCTCCCGGGCGGTGAAGTTATAAAGAAGGAACCAGACCATATCAGCCACAGCAGCAGGTTCAAGAATGACCGTGTATTTTCCCGCAGGAAGAGGCTTGGGATTTCTGGAATCAAGAGCCTTGCGGCTTGCTCCATCAGCCAGCTTTCCGACCGCAACTTTATCCACGTCTTCCTCTTCAGCCGAAGCCCAGCCAGAGCCTCCCTCGCCGCTGCGCAAGGTGTTGTTGAAATAAGAACGGGTGGAGAGGAGGTAATAAGATAGGCCCTTCGAATTCATGAAAGCCGAGAAGCCTGAGCTCGTTTCGAAGAAGCCGGCAGCGGTCAGTTTTTCCTTTTTGGCCTTATCGATGACCGAAATAATCGAATCGACTCTCTTGCCAGGCGAGAACTCAGCCGTGCTCTTGAAATAAAGCTCTGGAACCTTCGGATATGTTTGAGGGCCAAGAGGAGGCATGAGCTCGGCATTTTCCGGTGCCACATCGGCCAGGACATCAGCCCTGGCTACTGCTTCCCGGATTTTTTCTTTATCTAGCTCGTTGATGACAGCGATGCCTCTCTTCTTGCCTTTAAGAACTTCGACAAACAAATCGAGCCTGCTGTAGACGCCGTTGGTGGTGATGGCGTTGTTGGCAAAGCGGGTGGAGCCGGTTTCCCGGGCAGAGACTCCGATTCCCATGGTCTTTCCCGGATTCTCCGCGATTGTATTCTGGAGAAGACTCATTATTTCCTTTTCATCGAGAATCATAGCTTCCCTCCTGCGCTGACGATGTTCACCTGACGGAAGCGGGACGGAGCGCTTCCATGCCCCATCCTGGCCGACTGGGGCGGCTCGCCTTTGCCGCAGCCGAAGACTCCCCAGTTCTCCCAGTATTCCTGGGAGCAGACGGCGTCGAGCGAGCCCCAGAAGTCTGTGGTTTTGGATTGATAAGCGACATTCTTGACCATCTCGCCGACCTTGCCGTTCTTGATCTCCCAGACAGCGTCTCCTCCGAACTGGAAGTTGTATCTCTGCTGGTCGATACTAAAACTGCCCATGCCGTCAAAGAGCAAACCTTCTTTTGTGTCCGAGATGAGCTGATCGAGAGATAAAGGCTTGCCGCCAGGCTTGAGCCAGAGGTTGGGCATCCTCTGCATGGGAAAGGAAGACCAGGAATCGGCGAAAGCGCAGCCCTTGGACTCTTTCTCATTGACAAACTTAGCCAGCTCCCGAGTCGTCTGGTATCCCACAAAGATTCCTTCCTTGATGATGTCGAACCGTCGGGCTTTGACTCCGTCGTCATCGTAACCCGCTGTGCCCAGGGCATTGGGCAGGATTTTGTCGCCGACGATATTCATCAGCGGAGAACCGTACTTGAGCTTTCCGAGCTTGTCCGGAGTGACAAAGGTCGTCCCCGCATAGGCAGCTTCCCATCCTATCGCTCTGTCGAGCTCTGTGGCATGGCCGATGCTCTCATGCATGGTGAGGCAGAGGTGGGAAGGCATGAGGATGACATCCATCTTTCCAGAGGTGCCCTGTCTGGCTTTGACTTTCTGGACGGCCTCTTCGGCAGTTTTTCTCGCCTTCTCTATCCAGTCTATGGATTCGATGAGCTCATAACCCTTCTGCTCAGGCGGAACCTGGATGGAGCGAGTCTGGGAATCGCCGGCAACGACGGCAACGGCTGTCGCCTGGGGATAGGTAAAGATGAGGTCCTGCTCGATAAAAGAGCCGTCTGTTGAGGCGAAGTATTTCCACATCTCGTTGAACATAAGGTAGGTCATAGCAACCTTGATGCCATCAACCTTGAGCATTTCCTCGTTGATGCCCAGGACGAGGTCGATTTTCTTTTCCATGGGAATCTTGAAAGGATTCTTCTGGATGGGCGATTGCCAGTGGTCATGATGAGCAGGCTCTGGCGCAAGCTCAACCGGTTGTTTCAACAGGCGTGAGCTTGCCTTGGCAACTTCAACGGCCATGGCGGCAATCCTCTCAATTTCGTCCCTTTCCAGCCGATAGCTTGAAGCAAAGCCCCAGGCGCCGTTGGCGACCGCCCGCACTCCGAACCCGATGTCCTCTGTGTCGGCAACGGTTTCTATGCGCTTGTCCCTTCCGAAAACATACTGGTTCCGGTAGCGGCAGATGCGGATGTCCGCATAGGAAGCGCCTTTTGATTTTGCAGTGTCCAATGCCAATTCTGCCAGCTCTTTCATTCCTGCCGCCTTCGAAGCCCGAAGAGAATCATCCTCCTCCACGGCTCCTCTGTCCTGAAATGGACCATCTCCTGCCTGATTTCATCCGGAGTCAATTCCCTGAAATCGTGCCTGTAATCAGAATGCCCGAGATAGGGCGAGCCCTGGATCCAGAGCGAAGACTCTCTCGGGCCAGGCTCGCTGACTCCAGAGTAGCTCCATCTCATCAAGGGCAAGATGAGAAAGCCAGCACCCGTTAATTTAAAAAAATCCCTTCTCAGCATATTTTATCTCCTCCAAGATATACGGATATTTTCAATTAATGGTTTTTTTTTAATCAAACATGCCAATCCAGGGGATATGCTTAATTCTAGAGACACAATGCTTAACTCTATCAATCTCTGGAAGACGATAGCTAAGTTTGAAAATTAAATATTGTGTCCCATAATTGTCATAACCCTAGATAAACCAAAAGTATAATGTCCCCAAGCTCCTATTGCAAACAATTTCAAGAAACGACTGCAACTTCAGGCCTGCTCCCTGAATACAACGCTTATTTCTTTAGCGCCTCTTTCTTTAAACTGAGTATTATCTCCATCTAACTTTTGCCTCCAAATTTGCTCTTAAAACGACTCGGAGACACGATACCTTTCAATCTTGAGGATCTGATACTTAACTTTTTTAATTAGGGATGTCGCGTTAATTTATTTTCACCTTAATTTTTTTAAGCATCTTTGGCATAATAGCTGCTGGACGTAAAAAATAAATTATTAGTGAGGTCCAGATGAAAATTAAATTAAGACTGACCGTTTATTTTTCTTTAATGATTCTTGGAATCTTTTCATTATTGCTCTCAAGCCCGCCTTTAACAGAAGAGAGCTCCTCGATGGATTTTGTCATCAAAAGCCTCTACGAGTCCCTTTCTTTCCCCGAGGGCGGAGCGCCTGACTTCGAGCGCCTTCGCTCAGTCGTTGCGCCAGAAGCTCCATTCATCCGCATCAACAAGGATGACACAATCGACCGCATGAACAGAGAGACCTTTATCCTCTCCTTCCAGGAAAGGATTCAAAAGGGCCTGATGAAGAGCTTTCACGAGTCGGAGATTGTGCGCCGGGTCGAAGTTTTTGGACGGATGGCTCATGTTTTTTCTACGTACCGAAAGGGAATCAACATTACAGACCCGGAGAAAATGGTTCGGGGAATCAACAGTATCCAGCTTTATAACGATGGCGGCCGCTGGCAGATCTGCGCCATCTTATGGATGGATGAGCGCAGCGATTGCCCCATCCCTGCGGAATATCTGCAGCGCTCCTCGAAGAATTAGCTAGCATGGCAGGCACAAGAATAATCCCTGTCATTGACTTTGGAGCCACGCACACCAGAAGGGGATTTGCAGCGGTTCAAGTCAGCCGAGGCCGATTTGTCAGGGCTCCTTCTCTTCTCTACCCTGAGAAACCAAAAAAGATAAAGAATCCCACAAGATTTGCTCAAGGTCATCCCAAAGGATTAGTGACAGACCTCAAAGCCACATTGGAAAAAACAGTGGAAAACTTAAAAGCCCTGTATCAAAGAGTCAAAAAGGAACACCGTTATCCTTTAGTAAAAACTGTCGGAATATCCGCGCCAGGCGCCTGGCTGGAAGAGGGAATTCCTTACAGAGGAACTGTTCCCAATGTGCCTGACTTGGAAAATTTCAAGCTAGCGCAGGAAGTTTCCAGGATGATGGGCTCTGGCTGGAGCGCTGTCGTTAATAACGATGGCGTAGCCAACGTCTTAGCCATGGCCCATTATCTTTTGGCGAACATCGATAAATTCTCAAAAGTAAAAGAAGCTCTTAGAGAGAACGGAAGAATCGCCGGTTTCATTCCAGGAACAGGTTTTGGCGCAGGTGCTTTTTACATCAAAGAGGGCCAGGTCATCCCCGTTCCGGGCCCCCAGCAGTTCTTTGACATCATCGTCGGAGAAGGTGAAGGAAGAATAGCTCCTCATTGCTTAACACCAGAAGACTTGGCAACAGGCGAAGGATTGAAACATCAGGCAGAGAGAAGCATCATCTTGGCAGATAAATTCAGCAAAGATAAACTCACAGGAGAATTTATAGCGTCTTTAACCGAAGACGAGGACGAAAGCATAAAAGAGGCAGCTCGAACTCTCTACAGAAAGGCCGGAGAAGCTTTAGCTCAAACCATGATTCTAACTTATAAAGGAGGCGCGGAGGGCGAGTCAAAGAAGGCGGTGGTCAATGACCCTCCGCTCTTGGAAGCTGAATTCTGGCGGTGGATTAGAGGGACGAGAATATTCATCTTGGGGGGATGGCTGGCAAGCGAGCCTGCCAAAAGACATACTCTGCCTGCTTTGGAAAAGGCGCTCAAAGTTACGCGTTATGATTTTATGATTATATCGGCTGATGAAATTCCAGGAGTTACAGAGCTTCTCAAAAAAGACGCTGCTGGCCTTGTCGGAGCAGCCCTTTTATTACCTCCCTCTGCTATGCGCATTCTTGAATGAGCCGCTAAATTTGGCTTATCTGTCTTTATCAAGAATAAAGAAACTCTATTTTTGAGGAATTGTATTCAGTGAACTTCTAATCATAGTCTTGACCAGTTTCTCCGGCTTTCCTTTTTTCTTGCTGCATGATATCGAACAAGACCACATTTTATTTCCTTCTTGTGCCTCTAACATCTCTATCATTAAAGAAATATCGCAATAATAAACTTTCCCGCCTACAATAACCATGACATCTCCAGCCGGAACGGGAAAATATTCATTTCTCTTTTTAACCTCATATCTCGGCACGGCTCCTCTAAAAATGGCTTCAGCATCTAATCTCTTGCAGACTTTTTTCATGACCTCGGGATTTGATAAATCTTCGCCAGAAAATCCAAAATCTTTCAAAACAGAATTGACCTTATCCACACCAACAACATCATATCCCTTTTTGCGAAACTCATCTTCAAAGACATCAGTGATTTTTTTAGCTTTTTTCACAAGGGGATTTGGAGTGAATTCTGCAACAGCAAGTCTTTTGTACATTTTGAAGTTAGCGTTTGATTGGGTAAAAACATTCTCAAGAATGATGGGATGCTTTACACAAACCACAAACATGGTTAATACTATCAATAGACCCATTAGAATTAAAATTTTCACCTTCCAATTCATTCAAATTCTCCTCTTTTCTGATAATAATTAATACTTTGCTTATTTAGTAGCAAAAAACGTGCCAATGAAGAATAGGGAATTATTATAAAATATCAGGCTTTGTTTTGTCCTAAATTAATGACAAGTGTCGATTTTAAAGCGATAATGTGAAATGTTGCCAAACGCAACGATATTTGCATTTGGCAGCATTAAATGCAAAAGTCATGGCGTTCAGTAATTGCAATTGAAGGCTCGACTTCTTCTTTGTAAGACCATTTTTAGTCTCCACCCCGTGATATATTCTTGGCGGACATTTATCACCCTAATCCCTTGGCTTAATTCAACAACAGATGGATTAGTGAAATATTCCTAAAAATTCACGTTTATAAGAGGCAGGACTTTACTATATTTTGGATTGTCGCGGACGATATTGACCAGGCCGATTTGGACGCCTTTCAACCGCCAGCAGTAGTTCACAATTCCGATGGTCACTCCGGTCTGCGTTCCTCTGATGTAATTGAAAGCGCTCGCCGAGAAGCCGATCATCCGTCCGCCTCTTGGCACAATGACCGTTCCCAGCGCCAGTTGAATGCCTTTCAGAACTTCGCCCCCCACGCCGAGGCCGCCGATGGTAATGCCCTGAACCTCCTCAGCGCCAACGCCAAGGCCGCCGATTGTCAGCCCCACCGATTTTTCACCGGCCCCTGCTCCCAAGCCGCCGATATTGATGCCGATCAGATTCTCTCCTGCTCCTACTCCCAAGCCGCCAATGTTCAGGCCTGTCATGTTTTCACCGGCTCCTGCGCCAAGAACGCCGATATTGATGCCGATGAGATTCTCTCCGGCTCCCACTCCAAGGCCACCGATATTAATGCCTATAAGATCTTCTCCTGCTCCTACTCCAAGACCGCCGATGTTCAGGCCTTTGAGGTTTTCTCCTGCTCCTACTCCAAGACCGCCGATATTCAAGCCAGTTACGTTTTCTCCGCTGCCCACGCCTATCAGTCCGACCGAGAAACCGGCCAGATTCTTTTCCGCGCCGACACCCAAAACGCCGAGATGGACTCCGTGCATATAGCCTCCGCCCGCAGCTACACCCAGGGAGAGCCCGTTCACCCGGGCTTCTTCGTTGTCCTTTTTCGGCGGCCAGAGCGTAACGTTAATGCCGGTGATGCGTTTCACTCGACTGTCTCTAAAATTGAAACGCAGCCCCGTGAACTCTTTGGAATTGCCGAAGCTGATGCCCCATTTTTTTGAGGGAAAATCGAAGCTCTGAGAGAATAATGTCGAGCTTGCGAAAACCATCAATAACATCGCTGCCAGGACGAACCTCAATCCAATGCCAGCTGGCCCGACTTTTCTTTTCATCTAAATCTCCTTCTTGAATTAAACTTTTTTAACAGCGGAGCATGCGATATAAATTTTAGCTATTTATGCTCAAATTTTCTGAAGCGCGTCCAAAACTCAGCCATCAATCTCTTCGATGTTGCTGGCAAACATGTAATCCATCATTTTTTTATACGTAAAAAGTTTGGAAAAAGTTCTATCCTTTACCTTGGGAGGGGAGCCATCAGCCCAGAGCTGGCGAAGAGACTAAAGCCAGGATTAGTTTTTTCTCGAATTTGACTGCTTTTTGTCCAAATATTGTTATTCCACCAAAATAAAAAAAGAAGAAACTCGCCTTGATTGAAAAGAGCCGATTATTTTATCTTTGTTCCTCTAATAAATAGATATCATATTAGCTATAGGATGATTTGCTGAATCGAATGGATTACCTTTTGTAAAGAAAGATGGTGTGGCTTTTTCCATTCTCGTCGTCCAGCTCCACAGAATTAACCTCTTTTTCCTCCCAGCCTGGAATATGGTAATTGTGAGAGACAACGTAGATTCCTGGCTTGAGCTGTCTTTCCAGAAGAGGCCGCAGCAGCTCGTTGGATTCCGGCAAGAGATAGAGCGTGACCACCGTCGCTTTTGAGAAATCCATCTTCATCACATCCCCAAGCCGGAACTCGACCAATTTTTCCACGCCGGCCTTCTTTGCGCCTTCCTTCGACTCCTTGATCCTTTGAGGGACGATATCGATGCCGACACCGTGCGCGCCATATTTCTTGGCTGAAGTGATGACGACGCGTCCATCGCCGCAGCCAAGGTCGTAGACAACATCGCTGCTCGAGACTTGCGCCATCTCCAGCATCTTTTCCACCACCGGCATGGGTGTGGGCACAAAGGGCGCAAGGTCAACGGCATCTTCCCTTCCATGTGCACCTTCATAGAGCTGAATCAGATTTTTATTGTCATAACGAAAAGAATAGGGCGTTCCTGGCTGGAGGTTGTAGGTGACGTCTCCGTCCACACGCTTATATGAGATTTCCATGGCCACGCGGCTGGGATAGCGATGGATCTTATCTACCTTCAGTGCTTTTTCTTCGGGCTTGCCGGGGGAGTTGTATGGTTTGATCCAGTAATGGACGAGGCCGTTGGTCACATTGCGAATCGTGATCTCGTTTCCAGGGACAAGAGAGAGCTCATTCCTCTTATGGCCGGTGCCGGTTGTCAACAAGAGAACGGCACCGATGACAATCAGGGCGACGACCAAAGTGATTTCAATCTTTCGTTTCATGTCTGCCATCCAATCTTTATGTTTTAGTCCAATTTCAGAGACACACAATGTCGCCATAACTGAGATAAGTATTGTGTCCCCATAATTGATATCACATTTGAATTCTTTTCCTGCCCAGCCTCAATTTCATGGTCAAAATCTTGTCGGTGGAAAAGATGCGGGCGGCGATTGCCACCAGGATGGCGAAGACAACAAACATATAGAGAATTCCATAAAGGATAGCATTGTAATTTTCGAGAAAGATGTTCTGCGTGGTCAAAAAGGGATGGGTGAAGGGAATGGCCAAGACAAAGATTCTCACTGGCAAGGAGAGTGACTTTACATCTGATAGGAAGAAAATAAAGTAGGGAATCATCACCAGAAACATCACGGGCATAATCAAGGTTTGAGCGCTCCTGAAATCTTCAGCTAAAACACCGAGGATGATCGCCATGGCCAGGGCACAGAGTATGGCGAAGAATAAAGATATCCCCAGGATGATATAACTGTTAGTATTCAATGAGAGTCCCAACTTCTGGATGACGCCGCTCATCTGTGATGATGCCGGGATGTCTCCGTAAAGTCCGCGCATAAAACTTCTGAAGCCTACCATGTAAATGACCGCTGAGATCAACCCAATCAGGCCTGAAGAAAGCATTTTTGTGGTGATAATCGAAGCCCGGCTTATGGGAACGGTTAAGAGAGTCTCAAGAGTTTTATTCTGTTTCTCCATGGCTATAGCCGAAATGACCATATTGGATGAATAGATGATAATCATCATCAGGATAATAGGAACGAAGACAGTTTGGGAGGTAACAAGCCCTGTAATATCAGAGGCAGAAGCTTCTGCCGATTTATCCTTGACAATAACGAAGTCTTTGCTTTTGATGGGATTTTTTAAGCTTTCAGGATTTGCTTCCGGAATCTTCTTCTTGAGAAAGTCGTTGGAAAGATAATTGTTTATGGCGGAAATGACCGCTTTGAATGCGGCAGAATTTCTTGCCGCACTTATAGAAAAGCTTCTCAAAAAAGTATAGGTCTCGATTTGCTTTATTTTAAATTCTGAGACAGATTCTCCAAAACCTTCAGGAATGACCAGAAGAAGATTCGTATCGCTCGCTTTGACAGAATCAATTGCCTTCTCTTTATTTTTTTCTTTCAACAACTCAACCTTGAATTTGGCTGATTGAAGCCCTTTGATGAGCTCATTGGAAAATTGAGAGCCGTCGAGGTCAAGAGCGGATATTTCCTGTGCCGCCGCAGCCTTTTTCACCTCTCCTTTAGCCAACTGCCCTATAAAGTAAAACAAAACAAGCGTGAAAAGAAGAGAGAAAATCAATTGACGGGTGATGAGCTCTCTTATTTCTTTTTTGAGAAGGTTAAGAAACTTTTTCATTGCAGTGAACTCCTGAAAACTTCTTCAAGATTTTTTGCCTTGTATTTTTCCTTTAACTCCAGTGGCGTTCCTGAATCGAGGATTCGGCCGTTATCAATCATGGCCACTCTATCGGAGAGAAATTCTATCTCCAGCATGTTATGCGAGGAGAGAAGAACAGAAGTCCCTTCCCTGACATGCTTTTTGATAATCTCCCTGACTTCCAGAGCGTTAATCACATCCAGCCCTGATGTCGGCTCATCGAGAATGGCCAGAACCGGCCTGGTCATCAAAGCTCTTGCCAGGAGAATCTTTCTTGTCATTCCTTTGCTGTAGGTGCCAACTTTATCATTGATGCGCTCTCCTAAGTCGGCAATGGCTTTTGCGCTTTGGATGAATTCCTCTTTTTCTTGGTTGGTGCTGGCATAGAAGTTTGCCATGAACTTGAGATAATCAATCCCCTTTAGATTCCGGTAGGCGCCTGCTTCCTCAGGGAGGTAGCTGATTTTTCCTCTGATCTTTTCAGGCTCTTTCTTTAAATCATGCTCCAGGAAAGTGACTTTTCCAGCAGAAGGGGAAAGAAGAGTGGCGATGATTCTCAGGGCGGTGGTTTTTCCTGCACCGTTGGGGCCGATGAGGGCAAAGATTTCGCCCTCCTGAACCTGAAAATCGATCCCTTTTAATGCCTCTAAATTTCCATAAAACTTCTTTAATCCTTCGACTTGAAGAACGGTGTTCATTCGAAACTCCTTTCCAATAAATTTTCTCTATTTCATACGAATAATTTTCAGGTTAGTTTAAGGTATCGGATATAAATTGTAACGATTGACAAGAGAGATTGTCAAAAGATATATTTCATTATTAATATTCGAGACTCGCTGAGAATCAAAAAATTTTACATTAAAAATCTCATTGAAATTAAATTCCTGGAGGGCGAGATGAAACCTTTGATTGTCAAAGCTTCACTCATCATAAAATCTCTCATATTATGCGTCGCGCTGTGCACTTGCACCACTGCCGCTCAACCAAAAGTCATCTTCGATGATTATTTCATGGACAAGGCGATGCGCATCGATTTCTACATCATTGGAGATGCCAGAGAAGAGATGATCACCCTGGACCATATCTACCAGGAAGAGACCTGGCCAGAGAGCAGTAACAATCTTATCGATAACTTCAACAACGGCCGCTATGAGGTGAAGGTCTATGACGTAGCCTCCAATCAGCTGCTCTATTCCAGAGGATTTGATTGCATGTTCGGTGAGTACAAGACAACAACGCCCGCCCTCAACGGAGTCAAGAGAACTTTCAACCGTTCACTTCGCATTCCCTATCCCAAACGTCCTGTGCTTTTTGTGATTGAAAGCAGAGACAAGAAGAACCTCCTTCATCCCCTCTTTACTGAGAAAATTGACCCTGCTGATTACCATATTATCAGAGAGACAACAAATGCCCATGACTTTCCCTTTGAAGCGCTGAAAAATGGCGACCCTCATCAAAAAGTCGATTTAGTCTTCTTGGCTGAAGGATACACGGCAGAGGATAAGGATAAATTCAAATCGGATGTTGACCGCTTCTCGAGCTATCTTTTCGAGATTGAGCCCTACAAGAGTAACAAACAGAAATTTAATGTTTATGGCATTTTCCGCCCCTCAGCAGAGAGCGCAATGGATGAGCCACGGCAGGGTGTCTTCAGGAAGACCGTTCTCAACGCCTCCTTCAATGCTTTTGACCTTGACCGCTACATGCTGACTGAAGAAGGAAAGAGGCTGCGCGAGATTGCAGCCCAGGTTCCCTACGATGTCATTGTCATCTTGGTGAACAGCAAAAGGTATGGAGGCGGAGGAATCTACAACGACTACTGCATCACCACCGTCGATAGCCCGGCGAGCAAAGGTGTCTTCATCCATGAATTCGGGCATTCCTTCGCCGGACTGGCGGATGAATACTATACGGCCGCCGTTGCCTATAACGACTTTTATCCCCAAGGAGTCGAGCCTCTTGAGCCCAACATCACGGCCTTGCTTGACCCAGGACAGGTGAAATGGAAAGACCTCCTTTCTCCAGGGATTCAAATACCGACCGACTGGGGCAAAGAAAAGCGTGAGAGCCTGCAAGCTGAAAGGCAGAAGAACCGGCAGGCGATGAGACAGGAGCTCGATTCAGCAAAACAAAAAGGACTTTCTGAAAAGCAGGTCAAAGCCATCGAGGAAAAATTCAGAAAAATTGATAAAGAAATTAGCAGCAAGCTCGAAGAAGTGATAAAGCAATACAGCCATCTCGAGGACAAGGTCGGTGTCTTTGAAGGCGCCGGCTACGCAGCCAAGGGGCTTTACCGGCCGATGATCTACTGCCTGATGATTTTCAATCCAAAAGGAGAATTCTGCCTTGTCTGCCAGAAAGCCATAGCTCGAATGATTAATTATTATAGTGAGGAGTGAGCGGGATCCTGGCACGGCATACTCCCTGCCGTGCGACTTCACCTATCGCTTAACATTGTCATTCAACTTGCAAAGCCTCAAGAAATAAGCTATTTTAGCAGGCTATTTGAAAGGAGAAGGATAAATGCCTGATAAAAATATTAAAAGACGAGAATTTATCAAATCCGTGCTTGCCGGCGCGTCTGTCTTGGCGCTCGACTGGGATTCATTCCCGAAAGGCTCAGGTAAAGGCCCAGAACAAAATGAAGGCAAAACAGATTTCGATGCCGTAATAATCGGCTCCGGCCTCGGCGGTCTGAGCTGCGCTGCAGCCTTTGCCAGGCAGGGATTCAAGCCCCTGGTTCTCGAGCAGCATTACGTGCCTGGCGGCTACGCGACAACATTCAAGAGGCCTGGAGGCTTTGTCTTTGATGTTTCCCTGCATTCAACATCCGTCGGCGAGCAGGAAAGGCTGGAAAAAATAATCCCCGGCTTTCCGGAGATAAAAGACATAGAGTACGTTCCTCATCCATACCTTTATCGTGCCATTTATCCCGATTACGACATCCGCGTCCAGCAGAAGGATTTGCAGGGCTATATCAATACGCTAATCAAGCTCTTTCCGGAAGAAAAGGAAGGAATCGAGGGAATCTTCGGAGACATGAAGGGCTTAAACGATGATATTTCAAGATATTCCGCTGCCGGCGGCAGAATCAATATGAGCACCTTTGCCCAAGACTATCCTTATTTATCTAAATCCTTTGCCAGAACCTGGGGCAGCGTGGTGGATGCCCGCATCAAGAATATCAAACTGAAGGCAATCATCTCCGCTCTCTGGGGATACTACGGGCTTCCTCCTTCCAAGCTGGCCTGTCTTTATTATGCCCTGCCTACGATATCTTATCTTCAACAAGGAGGCTATTACATCAAGGGTAGGTCGCAGGAGATGAGCAATGCCATGGAGAAATATATCGAGGAGCGGGGCGGAAAGGTCTTGCTGAGAACGCGGGTGGAAAAAATATTGACCAAGGACCATAGCGCCTACGGAGTGCAGACCGCCGACAAAAAGGTCTATACAGCAAAGGTCGTAGTCTCCAATGCCAATGCCTATGATACGTTCCACCGGATGTTGGACGAGGGCGATTTTCTGAAAGATTATTTGGCCAGGATGGATAGATACTCTGTCAGCCTCTCCAGCTTCCAGGTGTTTTTAGGCTTGAAGAAAGACCTTGTCGGAGAACTCGGCCTAAAGGATACAGAGGTCTTTTATGAAACTGGCTATGACCTCGAAGAAAGTTATAAAAGAGCGGTTAATGCCGATGTTGAAAACGAAGGTTATGGCCTCATGCTCTATGATAATCTCTACAACGATTATTCCCCCAAAGGGAAGAATACAATCACTCTAATGACAAGCCAGGGATATGACCACTGGAAGAGATACGAATCCGATTACTTCAAGGGGAATAAAAAAGAATATCGAAAGGAAAAAGAAAGAATCGCAGACGTATTGATCAGAAAAGCTGAAGAGACTCTCCTTCCCGGCCTCTCCAAAGCGATAGAAGTTAAGGAAATCGGAACTCCTCTGACAAACGTTCACTACACCTGCAATTATCGAGGCGCTATCTATGGCTGGGACCAGACTCTTGACAACTCTCCCCCGAACCGGATGCAGCACAACACCCCGATAAGAAATCTTTATCTCGCCGGAGCCTGGACAAACCCGGGCGGGGGCTATGGGGCTGTTCTGGGCAGCGGCCTGGAATGCTTCAGCCTCATCATGAGGGAGTGGAAGT
>CAZJXZ010000021.1:0-19326 GCA_964549955.1 uncultured Eubacteriales bacterium | reverse complement strand
CGATCGAGATTATGGTCGAGGTTGAGCAGCACTTGGAGGAGGACAGGGTGAGATGTGTTTCCATGCATCCCACCGATGGCCTGGCGCGAGGGATGAAAGCCATAGATACGGGCGGCCCGATTCAAGTTCCTGTGGGCGAGGCGACACTGGGAAGAGTGATGAATGTCATCGGCGAGCCGGTGGATTATCAGGGACCAATCAAGGCTAGATTGAAATATCCCATCCATCGCCCGCCCCCGCCGCTTGAGCAGCAGAGCACGAGGCTGGAGATGTTCGAGACCGGAATCAAGGTTATCGACCTCATCCAGCCCTTTTTAAAAGGAGGGAAGATTGGTCTCTTCGGCGGCGCCGGTGTGGGAAAGACGGTGATCATCATGGAACTCATCCACAATGTTGCCCTCGAACACGGCGGCTATTCTGTTTTTGCCGGAGTGGGAGAGCGAACAAGAGAAGGAAACGACCTCTGGCTGGAGATGAAAAAGTCGGGCGTCATCGACAAGACAGCGCTCATCTACGGCCAGATGACCGAGCCTCCAGGAGCAAGGCTCAGGGTCGGACTGGCCGCTCTTTCTGTCGCAGAATTTTTCCGGGACGAGATGAACCAGGATATCCTGCTCTTCATCGACAATATCTTCCGTTTCGTCCAGGCAGGCTCAGAGGTCTCTGCCCTTCTGGGGAGGATGCCCTCTGCTGTCGGCTATCAGCCCAACCTGGCCACTGAGCTGGGAGAGCTCGAGGAGAGGATCACTTCGACCAAGAAAGGGTCGATCACTTCTGTCCAGGCGATCTATGTCCCTGCTGATGACTTTACCGACCCGGCGCCAGCAACGACATTCTCTCATCTGGATGCAACGACCAATCTTTCCCGGGCTCTGACTGAAATCGGAATCTACCCTGCCGTCGACCCCCTGTCGTCTTATTCCAGAATCCTCGACCCAAGAGTGATCGGCGAGGAGCATTATCAAGTGGCAAAGAAAGTCAAGGAGATTCTGCAGCGATACAAGGACCTTCAGGATATCATCACCATCCTCGGCATCGAGGAGCTTTCTGAGGAGGATAAGCTCGTGGTCGCCCGCGCTCGGAAGATTCAGCGCTTCCTTTCCCAGCCTTTCCATGTTGCCGAGGAATTTACCGGAAGACCAGGAAAATATGTGACGATTGAAGAGACGGTGGAAGGATTCAAGGAGATTGTCGAGGGAAATCACGACGATAAACCCGAGCAGGCCTTCTATATGGCTGGTAATATCAAAGAAGTCGTCCAGCGCGCCGAAGAGCTGAAGTCAGCATGAATCAGAATTTGCCAGCTTCCCTCAGGCTTGAGGTCATTGCTCCTGGAAAGCTGCTCTTGGATCAAGATGTTCAAGAAGTCTCGCTGCCAAGCTTGGAGGGGTACATAGGGATTCTTCCCGGGCACCGGCCTCTTTACACAGCTTTGGGAAAAGGGAGGATAATTTATAAGGTTGCCGGGAAGGAAAGAAGCCTGCCTGTTCAAGGCGGGTATGCAAGAATTCAGCCGGGGAAAGTTCTTGTTTTCACTGAATTGGCTAAAGATGAAGCAGAGTGAGCAGTTGAAGGCCGAGGATGAAACACTTGATTCCTTTTATCATGGCCGGATCCTCATCCTTCAGAAGAAAAAGGGCTATCGCTTCGCTGTCGATGCCCCGCTTCTGGCTGACTTTATCCAGACCAGAGCTTCGGATGAAATCCTGGAGCTTGGAGCAGGGAATGCCATAATCTCTGTGCTCTTGAGCATCAAGCCTTTCAAGCAGATTACGGCCCTTGAAATCCAAGAATCTCTGGCTGATATGGCCCGCAGAAATTTGAAGCTCAATCGCCTCGAGAAGAAGGTCTCGGTTATCTGCGGAGACCTGCGCCGCTATCAGCCTGGAAAAAAATTCGACGTCATCTTTTCCAACCCGCCTTATATCAGAAAAGGAGAGGGATATCTCAGCTCTTCGCTTGAAAAATCCATTGCCAAGCATGAGCTCGAATGCGATATTTTTGATATTATAGAAAAAACTGCTGAGCTGCTCAAGAGCGAGGGAAGGGCCTATTTTGTCTATCCTGCCAAAAGAAGAGATGATTTTCTTCAGGCTGCGCAGAAGAATGGATTGAAGCTTAAAGCCATCCGTTTTGTCCATCCCCGCCGGGCAAGCCCTCCTCATCTCTTTCTGGCTGAATGCGGTTATCAATCTGAAAAAGAGGCAGTCTTGCTTCCGTTCATTCTTTACGATGAGCAAGGTCATTACACAGCAGAGGCAGAAGAGATATTCCGGGGAAGAGTTCGAGCCTAACTCTTACAAGAGCGATAATGAAAATTTCATCGCGAGGCGCGAAGCGCCGTGGCGACCTCACATGATTAATCTAAAGAGATGGCCACACTCCCTTCGGTCGCTCGCCATGACAATGTAACAAAATGTATGATGTTTTTATTAAGGAAGCATCACATATATTGATTCAGGTCAATTAAAGGATGCTCTTATGGAAAAAAAGATTCAGAAGCTTAAAAACCTTTTGGAAATTCGAAAGCGTTTGAGAGCGGATAAGAAAAAGGTTGTCTTCACCAACGGCTGCTTCGACCTTCTCCACTCCGGCCATGTTCATCTTTTCCGGGAAGCGAAGAAGCTGGGCGATGTGCTCGTCGTCGCTGTCAACAATGATGCTTCAGTCCGAAAGAATAAGGGTCCATCCCGTCCCATCTTTCCTTTGAAGGAGAGGCTCGAGATTTTGGAGGCCTGCGAAGACATCGATTATCTAACTTCATTTGCTGAGGAGACGCCGCAGAGAATCATCTCCCGGCTTTTGCCCGATGTGCTGGTCAAGGGTGGAGACTGGGGTCCAGACCAGGTTGTGGGCCGCAAAGAAGTCGAGCAAGCCGGCGGCAAAGTGGTCATCATTCCTTATCTTGAGGGCCGTTCGACAAGCGAGATTCTCGAGAAAATCTTTCAATCGAGGCCCAAAAAGAAATTCAAGGCCAAAAAAATGGGCTCGCGCTCTTTAGGTCGTTAAAGAAAGCGAGCCCGAAAAATATTTATGGTAAGCTTTTAAAGAGCAGTTTTACATCATGCTCGGGATGCAAGTTAGCAGCCTTCTTTACAATGGGATACTCTGGGAACCATGAACCGCTTCACCTTTCTCTCCTTTCATTAAAATTTTTTATAGAAATACTACCATTAATATAGATTTTAGTCAAAGTTATTGCTTATGAATAAAATTAATTTAAAGTTAAACGCTCTAAAAATTGTGAGTAAAATTACTCAATATATTGAGTATTTTGTTTGATAATCTTTAGAGCTCCGCTTTATTCCTATGATATTCCTCCAATTTTTCGCTGAACCACGACCAGATTTTTTTGTGGAAGTCAAGGCTTGGAGGATTGGCCTCAAGGATAGAGAGCAGGCTTTTTTCTTCTCGGTCCTCTGCTGTAAACCTGAATTTTTTCTCGGCGTCGAAAAGAATCGGAAATTCAGGGTGGAACTGGATGCCGAGAACATTGCGGTATTTTTCATGTTCGATGGCTTCGACCACTTTTCCGTCCAATGAGGTGGCGGCGATCTTTATTCCTTTGCCCAGCTTCCCGGCCATCTGATGGTGGGCAGTCAAGATGAGAGGGGTATCTTCTTGCTTAAAGCCAAGCTCCAGGCAG
Organism: uncultured Eubacteriales bacterium; assembly: GCA_964549955.1. Lineage (GTDB taxonomy): Bacteria > Acidobacteriota > Aminicenantia > Aminicenantales > Aminicenantaceae > CAZGMN01. The sequence goes on along the minus strand of CAZJXZ010000021.1, from coordinate 15,680 downwards.
AATTTACTTTTTTCATTGAATTTTATCCGGTGGAGGTTATAAGCGATGAGCCTTTCTTCAGGATAGAGCGAGGCCAGAGGATTGGTGTGCCAGTTCTCCTGGCCGAGGTCGACAACGTCTTCAAAATATTTTTTGCCGTAGACCTCGGACCAGATATCCTGAATCAAGGTTCCGCCAGTCCCGACATTCAAGCTCTGGGAGCCGAGGCAGATGCCGAGTATAGGGAACAGCGGCGATGAATCGAGCAGCGCCCTGAAGCTATTATCCTGAAGTCCTCCCAAAAGATGAAAGATAAAAGACAGCTCCAGGAAGCTGCGATAACGAGTCTCGATTTGAGTCATGAGATTTGTCTTATCTTTGTAGATTTGAGGCGGGATGTCTCCCCCGCCAAAAAAAAGGAGACCGTCCGATTTCTTGAAGATTTGCTCGAACTCAGCGCTTAGAGGATTTTTCTGGAAGAGATTGTCTTTGTCGAGTTCTGCTGTGAGCTTGTGAAATTTGACCCAATCCAGGTTATTGTTTTTGACGTAGGACATGGATGCCTTATAATTGGTGGTTTCTTTTTCATGGAAGACGCCGATAGCCAGCAGGTTTTCCACGGAGAGCAGCCCCTTACTTCTAAGTTCGACAAGGGCGCGGATGCTTTCCAGCGAAGGATAGAAAATGGTCAACCTCACTTCCTTGGAAGAGAGCTCGGCGGTGTCGAAATATCTATCCTCGGATTGTGAGAAGAGAGGTATTAAGACAAGACAAGTTGCCAAGAAAGAGAAAAGAATGATTTTTTTCAACAGGTTGATTTTCATCGTTGAGTCTCCTTTCCTTATATTGCTTCTTAGCCAGCTAACCGGCTGAATTATAATTCTCTTTTTTTCTTCGGGCAACAAAGAAAAAAAGGAAGCATCCTCAAATCCGTGGCGTTAAGTGGATCAAGCTGGGTTAATCGGAGAAAAAAATTTCCCATTCTCCTGACTCATGGACTTTGATTGTGACCGGCTTTCCCTCCATCCTGCCTTTGAAGATTTCAAAGGTCTTTCCGGATTTCTTATCAAGGACTCTTTCTCTGGAGGTAATCTCGTCGATGATGAACTCCCGGCTGCCGATGACCACCGCCCTCGGAATTTCCTCTCCCTTATAGCCGGAGTAGAAGCGGAGCTCGAACTTCGCCCCTTCTTCCTTTTTTGAACCGGATAATTTCTTTTTTTCCCTGGATTTCATTCAGCTGATATGGTATTTTATATTTTAATTTTTTTCCAATTAAAACTAAAAGCTCAAGGAATTCTTAATTCCCCACTTTAAAGGCTGAGGAAGAGGATTATGTTTACTTAGAGAAAAAATCATAATCTTCTCAATGTATAAAACCTTTTCGAGTCATTTTTCGTTTATATAGGGTGAGTATTATTAACTGAAAGACTAACTGCGAAGAAAATTCAGATGATAAAAGGATAAAGGCAATGACCAAGAAACGAGGATTCATAATCATTTTTGCTCTGATTTTTTTATTTTTTCCGAAATTCTTCTTTTCCGCAAACCAGGAGGCTTTGAAGATTCCCAAGCTTTCTACTGCTCCCAAGATCGACGGAGTCCTGGATAATCCCCTCTGGGAAAAGGAAGCCATAAAAGTTGAAAATTTTCTCCAGTTTACACCCAAAGAAAAGGGAACTCCCTCGGAAAAAACAGTAGCCTACGTCGGCTATGATAAAAAGAATCTCTACATCGCTTTCCGCTGCTTTGATTCCGAGCCTAAAAAAATAAGAGCCTCGGTCACCAATCGTGACAATATCGTCGACGACGATTGGGCCATCATCTTCCTCGATTGCTTCAATGAAAAGCGCCGTGCTTTCTCCTTCATCCTCAATCCCATAGGAGTCCAGATGGATTTGATGCGCATGGAAGAGGGCGGAAGCGACAACATGGACGAGAGCTGGGACACGGTTTTTTATTCAGACGGAAAAATCGACGACCAGGGCTACACGGTTGAAGTGGCTATCCCCTTCAAGAGCATCCGCTTCCCGGACAAAGAGGATAAAGTCTGGGGCTTTATGCTCGGCCGCACCATTGCCCGAAAAGGTGAGATCGTCATCTGGCCTCCAGTCTCGAAGTCGATTCCCGGGCTGCTGACCCAGGAAGGGGAGGTCTTAATTCAGGGTAAGGTTGAGAAGGGAAAGAATTTCGAGCTGATGCCTGTCTTCACTTCCCTCAAAAACAAAGACGAGAAAATCGACATGCAGCCAGGAGTGAACTTCAAATATGGAATCAGCTCTGACCTGACCATGGATTTGACCCTTAACCCTGATTTCAGCCACATCGAAGCTGATGCCCCCCAGATCGATATCAACCAGAGGTATGCCCTCTACTATCAGGAGAAGCGGCCCTTCTTCCTGGAAGGGATGGAAATCTTCCGCTTCCCGAATATCGAGATGGTCTACACCCGGAGAGTCATCGACCTCGGCGCCGGAGCTAAGCTTACCGGAAAATTGGGACGCTTCACTTACGGGATTCTTTCTGCCTATGACGCAAATCCCACCGAGAGCCTCTGGGAAGTCCATGAGGGCGGCGAAAGCAGGAACGAGAGTGCCCTTTTCAACATCGTCCGACTCAAGACCGATGTCTTTAAAGAATCCTATTTGGGATTCTGCCTGGCTGATAAAGAGATTGACGGCTCTTTCAACCGGGTCGCTGGTGTCGACGGAACATTCAAGTTCAAGAATAAATACTTCCTCAATTTTCAGGCGACAGGCTCAAAGACAAAGTTTGAGGGGGAAACAACAGACATTGCCCCTGCCCTTTATGGCGAATTCTTTTATTTTACCAAGCACTGGGGAGGAGGAGTTTATTGGAAGTCGATTCATCCTGACTTTGAAGCCTCCTCTGGCTTTGTCAACCGCGTCGATTACAGGTCGTTTGGCGCCTTCACTTCTGTCCGCCTTTATCCTGAGAAACAATACTTGAATCAGGTGACGTTTAATCTCAACGTCGGCCAGAGGTACGGTTATTTTGATGATACTCTTCAAGACCAGTGGCTGAGGGCTATGGTTCATTTCAGGTTGACTGAATTCAGCATGGTCAATGTTAACTACGAGAATTTGATGGAAAGATATGAGGGCCTTGATTTCAAGAAGAACATTTTTTACCTGCAAGGAGAGGCCAATCTCATCCGCTGGATTCCCTTTGGCTTTTTCTTCCAGACAGGCGCGAGCATTTACTATGACCCTGATGACCCTTATCTCGGCTACAGCAATATCTATGGTCTTTATTTCACCATCAAGCCCAATAAAAGACTGCAGATGATGATTGATTTCAGCAAGCAGACATTCTGGAAGCGCAGAGGAGGGGAGCAGGTTTTTGACTACAATGTCGTCCGCCAGAGGACAACCTACCAGATTTCGAAGACCCTGTCTCTGAGAGCGATCGTTGACTACAACCATTATGACAAAGAGATTTACGGCAGCTTCCTGTTGAGCTGGATCCTGAGGCCCGGAACAGTCTTCTTCTTAGGAGTCGACAACGATTATTTGAGAAATGACGCAGGCCGCTACGCCCAGGACAATTACAGCGTCTTCGTCAAATTCTCCTACTGGTGGCGACTCTGATCAAGGGGCGTCGCTTACTCTAAAATCTCAAAAAAATTCCCGACTGATACAAATGCATTAATTAAAATGTCATTGCGAGGAGCGGAGCGACGAAGCAATCTCATCCAGTCAAGAGATTGCCACGCCGCTACGCGCCTTGCAATGAAAAAGTGGTAGCCACGCTCCCTTCGGTCGCTCGCATTGACAGCATAAATATATTTATTGCGTTTGTATTAATAAAGGGGATAGTCCCCTTTTTGCACAGAAAACACCTCCTCATTTAACTTGAGCTTTGCCTTAGCTATAATAATTTCATGAGTCTGGACTTTCTGAAGGATAGAGAGGAGTTCAAGCGCCTCTTGCTGGCTATCAAACAAGAGGAGAAGGGCCTGAAGGTCACCGGGCTTGTCGAGCCCTGCAAAGCTTATTTTCTCTCTGTCCTCGGCCGGGAGTCTAAGAGAAAGATTGTTTTTATCCGGCCCTCGTTATCTTCCCTTGCCCAATTTGAAGAGCAATGTCGATTTTATCTGTCCCAGTTTTCCTCTGATTCCAGCCTCGTCTCTTTCCCCTCGCTTTCAGAAAGCCCCTACCAGGAGATTCCACCTTCTCTGGATTCAATCTCTTCGAGGATGAGATTTTTCTACGTTTTGCTCCATCATCAGCCTTCGCTTGTCTTGACCCATCTTTTCGGCCTGCTCAAGCCTTTTCCCGGTCCAGCGGACATCCATCGCTTCTTCCTCGATGTCGAGATAGGCGGCAAGGCCGACCGCGACCGGGTTTTAGAGCTTCTCAGGGATTACGGCTACACCAAGGAAGACCTGGTCAATTCTTCTGGAGAGTATGCCTGGCGGGGAGGCGTGGTTGATGCCTATTCTCCCTGGCATCCATTCCCTTTTCGAATCGAGTTCAGCGGCGATGAGGTTAGTTCCATCCGGGAGTTTGAGCCTTCAACCCAGCGCTCGATAAAAAAGGTCGAGCGGATTCTCCTCCCTTCTCTTCGGGAATTTCCCAGCTCGCTGCGCTTTATCCAGGAATGGGAGGAATTGGCGCTAAAAGAAAGCTCGCGCTGCTTGAAGGACATCGAGGAGAGGGCAGCCCGGCTCAAACAGGGAGATTTTTTCCCTTCCTTTTTCTATCTTTCCCTTCTTCACAAGAAGCATTTCGTCCCCTTCAGCCATTATCTCCAGGATTATCTGTTTGTCATCGACGATTTTGATGAGATGGAAAAGGAATGGGAGGAGACGAACAAAGACCTTAAGGAGCAGCATAATGAGCTAAGGGAAAACCGAAAGCTTGCTCTCCCTCCTGAGGACATTTATCCCCCTCAACTCTGGGAAGAGATCAAGCACGAGGCGATATGCTTCAAGGAGCTTTCCCCGAAAAAGGATGAAAAAACATTTTCCTTTGCCTTCCAGTCTGTTCCCAAGTTCGCGAACAGGATTCCTTTTTTCCTTCAATACATGAAAAGACTGCAGGAAGAAAGAGAAAGATGCTTCATCTTTTTCTCGAGCGATGGCGTGCGCAAAAAACTGGCCGGCCTTCTTGCCCAGAGCGAGATCTTGAGCCGTGAGTCATCATCGCCTTTCATCTTCGCCAGGGATGGAGCGGTTATGCTTCTTCTTGGAGACCTGAAGAGTGGATTCAGCTATCCAAAAGAGAAAGTGAGCTTTTTTTCGGAGAAAGACATCATTACCGAGGAGAGAGTCATCGTCTCCCGTCCTCAGCTCAAGCCTTTCCTCTCCCACTTCCAGGACCTCAGAGTCGGGGATTATGTTGTCCATACAGACTGCGGAATAGGGATTTTTAACGGCCTAGTCAAGATGGAGGTGGATAAAAAAGAGCTGGAGTTCATCAAAATCCTCTACCGGGATGACGATAAGCTTTTTGTTCCAGTTGAAGACCTCAACCTTGTCCAAAAGTACTCAAGAGTCGGGTCAACCTTTCCTCCTCTCGATAAGCTGGGAAGTCTTTCTTGGGAGAAGACAAAAGCCAGGACAAAGCAGGCCATCGAGAAGATGGCCAAAGAGCTGCTTCAGCTCTATGCCCAGCGCAAGGCGCTCAAGGGCTTTAGTTTCAGTCCTTCGGGTGCCTGGCAGACAGAGTTTGAAAGAACCTTTGAGTACGAGGAGACAGAGGACCAGCTTCGAGCCATAAAGGAAGTCATGAGAGATATGGAATCCGATTCTCCCATGGACCGGCTCCTCTGCGGAGATGTCGGCTACGGCAAGACTGAAGTGGCGATGAGAGCGGCATTCAAGGCTGTGATGGACGGAAAGCAGGTGGCTGTGCTCTGCCCGACGACTGTGCTCGCCAGCCAGCATCTGAAAACATTCCGAAACAGGATGATTCTTTTCCCGATCAGGGTCGAAGGACTGACCCGGCTCCAGACAAAAGGCCAGCAGAAGAAGATCGTTCAGGATTTAAAGAAGGGCCTGGTCGATATCGTCATCGGTACCCACCGCCTTCTCTCCAAGGATGTTCAATTCCATGAACTTGGCCTGCTAATCATCGACGAGGAGCAAAGGTTCGGGGTCAATCATAAGGAAAAAATAAAGACAATGAAGGCCAATATCGATGTTTTAGCCATGAGTGCCACGCCCATCCCCAGAACGCTGAACCTGTCCCTTAGCGGGCTGAGGGATATCAGCCTTATCGAGACGCCTCCCAAGGACAGGCTGGCCATCCACACTGCCGTCGCTCCTTTCAGCCCGAAGCTCGCTGCCTCGGCCATAAAAACAGAATTGGCGCGGAGAGGGCAGGTTTATTATATCCACAACAGGATTGAAGATATCGAGTCCAGAGCGCGGATGATTGAGAGGCTGGTTCTCCAAGCAAAGGTGGTTGTTATCCATGGACAGATGCCAAGCGCAGCTGTGGAAAAAAGGATGATTGATTTTATCAGCCAAAAAAACAACGTTCTGGTCTCGACATCGATTATCGAGAACGGGATCGACATTCCACTGGTCAACACCCTGATTGTCGAGAGCGCAGACGAATTTGGACTCTCCCAACTCTACCAGCTCAGGGGAAGAGTCGGCCGTTCTTCGCGCCAGGCTGTTGCCTATTTTCTTGTTCCTCCGCTGGAGATGGTCAGTCCCCTGGCCAAGGAGCGGCTGAAAGCCCTTCAGGAGTTCACCGAGTTGGGGTCAGGCTTTCGGCTGGCAGCCAAAGACCTGGAGATAAGAGGGGCAGGGAATTTTTTGGGCACTGCTCAACATGGATACATGGAGGCAGTCGGCTTTGATTATTTCATGCATCTCTTGGAGCAGACGATAAAGGAACTCAAGGGAGAGGCAAGCGAGGAATTCAAGAGCGAGATCAATTTAAAATTGGATATTCGCATCCCCGAAGGCTATCTTCCTCAGATGAACCTGAGGCTTAACCTCTATAAAAGAGTCTCTTCTGTAGAAAATTTGGAGGAAATAGGGAGTATAAGGCAAGAAATAGAAGACCGCTTTGGCCCACTTCCTCCGAGCGTCGAGAATCTCCTTCGCTATGGAATAGTTAAGTTTCTGGCTCAGGAGATGAGAATCAGTTCCATCGACAGGATTGGAAAGAAGCTCATCTTCAAATTTTTTCCTACCTCCCCTGCCCGCGTCGGCGAAATGATTAAGCTCGTCAAGAGCCGTTCAGGGTCAATCACTCCTCAGGGTGTGATGAGCCTTAATCTTTCTTCGCAGGATGAAGCGGGGATTATGGATGAAACGATATCCATCTTGAAGGAGTTATCTTCAATATAATATAATTTAAGATCAAAAAGAATGAGTCCATTGAATTTGAAAAAGCGCTCCTTTTTCTTCTTGCTGGGCATATTTTTGCTCTTTGAGCATTGTGGAAAGAAGAGTGCGCAGGAAGAGTCCCCGACTTTTAACCTTGCCGACCCGCAAAAGAAGGGTAATATCGTCCTCAAGATCGGCGATTCTTCGTACTTCAACTCAGATTTTGAGAGGTATGTTCAGGCTACTATCGGAGAGGATTATAAAACAGCAAGTTCACTTTCCCTGAGCCGCCTTTTCGACAGTTTTATTGAAGAAAAAATTCTTCTCCAGGCAGCTCAAAACCAGAATATAGCTTTGACTACGGAAGAGAAAAAGCAGTATTTGGAGAAACTGGCGAACGAATTTAAATCTGAGAATAGTAAAATCTCGATTGATGAATTGGATAGAAAGATCTTGTTTGATAGGTTGCTCCTCCAAAAATATACATATGAGCTGCTGAAGAGTATCGAAGTCCAAGACCAGGAAAGCAGAGACTATTATAAGCTTAATAAGAAGGAATTTTTGCGTCCAGAGAGGGTTAAGGTTAGCCAGATCTTGCTGGATAGCGAGGATAAGGCCATCGAAGTCTATGAAAGGGTGAGGAATTCTTCAGAAGAGAGCTTCAGAGAGATTGCCCAGAAACAATCGATTGGCTTAGAGGCTGCCAAAGGAGGGGAGATGGGAGTTTTTGAGATGGGGCAGCTCCCCTTCGAGATGGAAAAGGTGATTTTTTCCTTGAAGGATGGTGAAATCAGCCCTGTGGTCGAGTCTTCCTATGGCTATCATATTTTCAGGTTAGATAAAAAATATGGAGCAGAACTTGTCTCTGAAGAGGACGCTATGCCGCAGATCAAGACAAAACTCTTGAACCAGAAAATAAAGGAGCGGCTCTCCGAGCACATAGAAGAGCTCAAGAACAATTTGGAGTGGACATTCTATCCCCAGAACCTCTCTTTTCCCTATCAAAAGGAAAGTTGATGATGAAATATAGAGGAATGGCAATCCTATGGTTGAGTCTCGTCACTGTTATATCTCTTTATGGCCAGGAGGATAAGGTTGTAGAAGAAATCGTGGCCATAGTCAACGACGAGATTATCACACTCTCTCAATACAAGGCGGAAGAGCAGCTTCTCTATCGGATGATGAGCGAACAACTTCAAGGAGAGCAGCTCTCCAAGCAGTTTGCTCAAGCTAAAAAATATATCTTGGACAGGATGATTGACAATTTGCTCCTTCTCCAGGAGGCCAAAAAGAAGGACCTGAACGTCAAAGAACAGCTGAAGATGACGATAGAGACGCTGAAGAAGGAGAATTCCATTAATTCAGATGAGGAGCTGGCTCAAGCCATGCGCCGCCAGGGCATAGATTTTGAGGAATGGAAAAAAGAAATTGAGAGAACTCTCTTGATGCAAGGCGTGGTCTATTCAGAGGTACAGTCAAGCATCATTGTCGAGGATTCTGAGATCTTGAATTATTACAAGCTTCATCCAGAGGAGTTCACCGAGCCTGCCGAATACAAACTGAGGGCGATTTTTGTCTCAAGCGAGGGAAAAAGCGAGGCAGAAGCCGAAGCCAGAAAGAGTGAGCTCAGCCAGAAGGTTTCTTCCGGAGAAGATTTCGCATCTTTAGCCGGTTCGTATTCCGAAGGACCGGAGAAACAGAATCAGGGAGACTTGGGTCGATTTAAAAAAGGTGAATTGGAAAAGAGTCTTGAACAGGCAGTGGAAAGCTTGAAAGTTGGAGAAGTCACTCCTTGGCTTCAGGTGAAGGGCGGCTGGTATTTGTTGAAACTTGAGGAGAAAAAAGAGAGCAGGCTTAAATCCTTCGATGAAGCCCGAAACGAGACTGAAGAAAAGCTTTTTACCAAGAGGCGGCAAGAAAAGACAGATGAATATCTAAAAAAACTCAGAGAAAAGAGCTACGTAAAGATTCTTAAGCCTGATATCGCTGACCATTAAGCAATGAAGATGGCGGCGGCGATGGCTGTCGTCCACACCTCATTTTTTCCTTTGGCAGTCTGGGTGATGTTTCTGGTGCGGACGATAATCTTGTTAGGCAGCCTGTAGAATTTTTTTTCTTCATCATATATTTTTCTGATATCGAAATTCACGCCGAGGGTTGTGCCCAGCATGTAAGCCGCTAAATCCTCTGCATACTGGCCTGCTTCCCTTTCGTTTTGACCATAGCCATGATGCTCGGAGAGATAGCCGTAATAGCGGCGCTCATTGGGAATGGCTAACCCCACTGATGCCGAGATCAGGCGGTGAGCCTCATCTGTAGCACATTCGCTCATCACCAGAAAAATAATTTGGCCCGGGCTGAGCAGCTTCAGTCCGGCCTCTTTTGGGATCAGCTTCGAGTGAGGGGGGATGATGCTTGAAGTTTTGACCAAGTTAAAAGGGGCTATGCCGGCGCTTCTTAAGGCTTGTTCAAAGCTTGCCAATTTTTCTTTGTGTTGTCCGCTTCCCTTGGTCAAAAAGAGTTTGGCCGGGATAATTTTGTCCATAATTTTCTCATTATTTTAGGATCAAGATTAAGATATTCCCTTTCATGCTCAAGAACAGCCATCAAAGGGAGCGCTTCTCCTCTTTTTTTGTCGGGACATACGGCTCTGGCTCTTTAAAGTCTATATCGCGCGAGATTGTCCATTCTCCACAAGGAGCGTATTTGGAGCCTCTTGACTGGACGAAGAGCTTGACATAGGCAGTCTTCCACTCCGGGTTGTATTTTATATCGTTAAGATTTTTTCCCTCGACTCCATTATTGCTCTTGAGAAGAATAATATCACTCACTTGGCCGGGCATGAGGGCTTTTCCGCGGATGGCCGGCATAAAACGGTCACCCAAATTCTCATTCATGCCTTCGTACCTGTAGACGGCGTTAAAATTCACATAACGAAGAGGCTTATCAGTGATGTTTTTTATGCGGAAAGAAATGGCAGGAACCAGGATCAGCTTTTGAGGCCAGGGACTGTAGAATTTCTTTGTCCACAACGTCTTCACCTCCAGAATTTCTATCGAGGCTGTCAGCTCTTCCGGGGAGGGAGATTTTGTGCACCCTGTCTGAAAAGAGCCGGAGAGAAAAGCGGCAAGGATAACGATTATGGCCAATTTGAATTTTTTCATCTCATTCCTCCTGATTCGTATAAAATATAAACCATGGCCAGAAATTATTCAATCAATTATTTTTCCTTGGATCCATCCGTAAATCCATGGTATAAAGTGGATCAGGCTGGGTGTCGAGAAGACCGTATGGAAGGCGAAGGCAGAGTAGTTCGAAAGCACGCAGCTTTTGCCCCAGCGAGGCAAAAGCTGCTCGGTTCCAGGCTTCGCTCTCCTCTCTCTTCGAGAGAGGAGCCGTGCCCGCTCAGCCTTTCACACGGCTTTCTCACCACTCTGCCTTCGCCAGCTGGGGCAAAAGCGGCGTGTCTTCGAGACACCCAGCCTGATCCATAACAAGTTTTTTCGTAACGGGAAAAAAGATGCTTTATTTTGCCTTTCAGTTAGATTTAGGATATTTTTTTATTGAATGAAAGAAAATGTTTTGCGCTTTAATCTCTACCTTGGGCTGGGCATCCTTCTTTTTTCATTCGTCCTCCTCTTCCTTGATGTTGGTTTTGTGAAGAGGTGGTTCTTTTGCATAGCCTGGTGGTCGTTCATACTTGCTCTGGACAGCCTAAACTTCAGGAGAACGAAATCTTCTCTTCTTTCCAGACCAGCGAAAGATTTTCTTTTCGCGGCCTATATCTCTGTTTTTGTCTGGCTCATCTTTGAGCTCTTTAACTTAAGGTTGAAAAACTGGAGCTACCGAGACTTGCCTCCGTCCCTTCTTGAAAGATGGCCTGGCTATTTTCTGGCCTTTGCCTCGGTCATTCCAGCGATGAAAGAGCTCTCTCTTTTTTTTAAAAGTCTCTTGAAGAAGAAGTTCGGCCTTTTCAGGATAAGAATGACTCATGGTCTCCTTAGATTCCTTCTGCTGTTAGGTGCAATCTCAGTCTTTCTGGCCTTGGCCCGGCCTCGAATTTTCTTTCCTTTGACCTGGTTGTGTTTCATTTTTCTGCTCGAGCCGTTGAATTTTTATCTGAGAAATGAGTCATTCCTGAAAGATATAGAAAAAAGAGAATGGTCTGGATTCTTGAGCTGGGTTTTGGCAGGGCTGGCGGCTGGCCTCCTTTGGGAATTCTGGAATTTCTGGTCCAAATCCCATTGGGAGTACTCCCTGCCTTATCTGAATTTTTGGCGGATTTTCAAGATGCCTGCCTTTGGCTACACAGGTTTTTTGCCTTTTGCCCTTGAAATTTTTGCCTTCCTCGCACTCCTCACCAACTTTCGCCAGAGGTTGCAGAAAAGGATGATTTTAAAAGGCCTGGCTTTCATCTCACTTCTTTTTTTCTATGCTTTCTGCTTTTATCTCATCGACCGCTGGACGCTTATCCCTTAGCCTCTTTCGAGCCATCTCTCCATGCCGTCCGCGACGCTTTTTCTGAAAGCAATTTTCTTGAGCGAAGAGAGCAAAGAAAAGCTGTTGCTCAGGGTGTTGGCTGATGGGGGGGACGATGGACGATTTGTGAGGCGTAAACCAGTTCGATATTGTATTTATCCGCGAGAGAGAAAGCTTCTTTTAAGACTTTCAACGTTTCTTCGCCGGGGTGACAGATGCCAACAGCCTCTCCCTTTTTTTGAGCCGTGCGAAGAAGTTCGATGAATTTCCTTTTGATATAGTCCTCTTTGTTTTCCGTGTCGAGGAAGATGTGGCGATAGGCTGAGGGAATTCCCAGGCTTCGAGACAATTTGTAAGCGAGCGAGCGGCCTGTGGTTCGGCTGTCAATAAAGAAAAGGTCTCTCTTTTTGAGGTTCTCGAGAATGATACGCATCTGAGGCTCTGCTGCCGTTATTTTTGAACCCATATGGTTATTGACACCGCTGAGGTATGGAAGCTGCGCCAGGTCGGTCTCTATGGCTTGTCTCGTTTCTTCTTGGCTCATTCCGGAAGTGATGATTCCTTCGATACCGTTTCCTTCTTGGATGTTGAGGGATTCGAGGGGGAGATGGAGCATCACTTCCAGGTTATTCTGATGGGCAATGCGCGCGGTTTCCTGGGCTAAGGGGCTGAAGGGAAGGATAGAGACTGTCAGGGGCTTCTTGATGGAGCAGATATCGTTGATGGCTTTTAAGCTGTAACCCATGTCATCGATGATGATCGCCACTTTATTCTTGAATTTTTTTTCCGGTGGAAGTTTTTCCTTGACTTTCTCTTTTCGGCAGGAGAAAAGAAGAGTCATCGTTTTTTTTCTTTTTCCTTGTGTTTTCCAGAGGAAATAGTTTTTCTCATCCGCTTCCTGTTCTTCTTTTTCTAGGATAGCGACATCTGCCCTCTTAAAATCTTTCTGGAGAAGAAATTCGAGCTCTCGGTATTTATACAAGGGGAGGTCGACCATAAGATGGAGGCCACCCATTTTATCACTGAATTCTTGGACTGATTCCGGGGATATATTCAGAAAAGCTAAATTCCTCAGAACCGTCTGCTCTGGAGTTTCTTCGACCAAAGGCGCCCCTTCTTTTTTCAAGAGAGAGGAGAAGAGATATGACTTTTCTCCCTTCTTCCAGGCGATATAGTCCAGGCTGACGGCAGAAAAAAGGACCAAGAGAAGGAAGATGAGAATGATGAACGGTGGAAGGGGCGGGGCGCTTTTTCTCTTTAAAGGCCCTTTTCTTGGCATGGATTGAAATTATTTCTTAGCCTCAAGATGAGAGGCTTTTCTTGAGATAGGAGTCTGTGCTCTGGTCTTCGCTCTCAATTTTTTCATCAGGCATGACCCCTGTTTCCCATAGCGTTTTTCCTGAATTGAGGTGGAAAAGGCTTGAGGTGAGTAATATTCCGCTGCCGTCTTCAAGGGGGAAAAAATCCTGTTTGGCCACTAGGCCCGGTGTCTCGAGCCCGATAATCTTGGCTCTCTTGGATTCTTTGAGGACACCAGCCACTGCTTCTGCACTTCCCATCGTTCCCATGCTTGTCCAGATAATCAAAGGCAGCTTTTCAAGAGGAGCCTCATCTATGGAGGAGAGAGTCTCCAGCGCTCCATCTTTTTTCTCAAAATAGCCTATCTTAGGCTCTCTCAAGAAAAGGTTGATGAGTTTTTGGGCTTCCTCTATCTCTCCTTCATAGCAATTCCTCAAATCCAGGATCAAGGCCTTTTCCGGCTCCTTGATTTTTGGGATGACCTTTTCCTTGATTCTCTTCACGCAAGGCGGATAAAGCTGGTTGATTCTCAAAATTCCGCTTGTTCCTTTTAGTGGAGTATAAGAAAAAGGCTCTTCGAAGAGCGAGGCTCGCTCAAGATTCATTTCCAGGGTTTTGTTTCCTCTGAGAATCTTAACCTTTATCGAGGTTGCCTCCTCACTTTTGAGATAGAGATTGGCTTCGAGCATGCTCGTCATCAGAGTCGAGCGGCCGTTGAGAGCGCTGATGGTGTCGCCGATTTGGATTCCTCCTTTCTGAGCAGGAGAGTTTTCGATGAGCCCGACGACTTGAGGGAAGAAGCCATAGCTCTTGAAAAGGACAACTCCGATATCCTTTAATTTTGGCTCCTGGCGCTTGCTGTAGCGGAGCACGCCTTCTTTATCCAGGTAACAGGAGAGAGGATCCAGAGAATCGACCAGCCCTTTAAAGGCTCCATTCATCGTCTTGGTCGGTTCAGGTTCTTCGATATAACTCAGCCTGATTAAGTTGATAACTCGAGTGACAAGGTCAATGTCTTTCTGGGGGGAAGACTTTGAGGAGAGTCTGGGGAGAAAGTTAATCTCCAACAGATAAACAAAGGAGATGACAACGAGTATTGCCAGAAGGAAAACTCTGATTCGGTTCTTGCTCATTTTATCCTATCAATCTGAAGCTAAATTTTATCATCATCTTTTCAGCCATTGCAAGGGATCGAGAGGTTTTGTCTTGTAGCGAATCTCAAAGTAGAGCGAGACTCCTTCCATGGAGCCGATGTCACCGACGCGGGCAATTGGCTGTTCGGCTTTGACCAGATCGCCTTTCTTAATCAGGAATTCCGAGCAGTGGCCGTAGAGCGAATAATAAGTCATTCCATGGTCGATGATGATCAGGTTTCCGTATCCCTGGAAGTAATCGGCAAAGACGACTTTTCCAGGATGAACGGATTTGACAATTATATAATTTTCTCTAGGCGAGATTTCGATTCCGTTGTTCTTAGTTGTTGTCTTGAATTGTGGATGCTTCTGGAGGCCAAAGAAGCTCATCACTCTGCCGGGCAGTGGCCAAGGAAGCTTTCCTTTTTTCTCATAGAGCGGAGATAAGGGAATGGAAAGAGGAACTTCCTCCTCGAGTATTTTTTTTATGAGAGCTTGTAGCTGCTCTGCCCTTTCTTCGAGTTCTTTGATTGTCTGCATGTGCATTTTTCTGTTTGTTTTGATTTCTTCGATAAGAGCTTTGTTTTTCCTCTCCTGGGCTTCCAATTCTTGCCTCTTCTTTCGGCTGTATTCGATTAAAGAGCTGACATCTCTTTTCCTTGTTTCCAACTCCCTCTCGGCGGCCTTGAGCGCTGTCAAGTTTTTGGCGTAGTTCGAGATGATTTGTTCCTGGTATTGGGCTAGAAGCTCCAAATGTTTACTTTCGGAGATGAGCGTCGCTACCTCTGCGGCTTGGAGCATGAATTGAAGCGAATTTAACTTGCCAAATTTATAAATGGTGACCAGAATTCTATCGATGCCTTCTTTTTCTCTATCCAGCCTTGCCTTGAGTTCTGGGATTGTTTTTCTTATCGAGGACAGCTCGCTGTTTGCTTTCTCAAGCTGGATGGAATAAAGAGAAAGCTCTTTTTTTATCAGATTTTTGTTTAATCCGATATTCTCCAGCCTGGAAAGAATCGTCGATTCTTTCTTGCTCTCTTCTTCTATCTTTGCCCGAAGCTCCCTTATCTGCTCTGAGATTGTTGTCAAGCGCTTCTGGTATTCGGAAAGATCCTCCTGGCCAAGGATTTTTGGAGATACAAGGAATGTCAAAATAATAAAGAAAAAAGTGAGAGAAAGATTTTTGAGAACTTTTCTCCGTAGCTCCATCAGCCTGCAATAATCGTTTTAATGATAGTCAGAATAAATATTATGGCCAATTTCACTCTTCTCCTTAGCCGCCATCTTATTCTTCTCTTAAAGGCGATTTACAAGAAAAGTTCTTTTTGTATTTTTTATCACAAACCGCTCGTATTGTAAAAGGAATTTCTAGATGCGAAATTATCTTTTTTCGTGGTGAAAAACATCGTCATGGATCAGGCTGGGCGTCTCGAAGACACGCCGCTTTTGCCCCAGCGAGTCAAAAGCGGCTCGATTCCAGG
>CAZJXZ010000020.1:0-20176 GCA_964549955.1 uncultured Eubacteriales bacterium | reverse complement strand
CCCCTTATTTTTGGGCATGAGAAAAAAGATCCTCCTCTCCGCTTCTCTCTTCCATTTGCTCAATGATGCGGCAACTGTGACTCTGCCCATGATTTTACCCCTCCTTTACAGTCAGCAGTTCATCATCAAGAAATATTATCAAATCGGCATTCTTTCCAACCTTGCCCTTCTTGTAACTTTTCTTTTCCAGATTTTCATAGCCATTATCTCGGATAAAGTTGAATACAGAACTATGCTTTTTGTCAGCTACGCCGGAATATGTCTCTGCCTCTCTTTGCTCACCTTATCCTCCTCTTTTGCCACCCTTCTTCTTATTTTCTTGACAATGAGAGTCTTCAACAGTTTTTATCACCCCATCGGTGTGGCTTGGGTTTCCAAGACCCATCCCAGCCGGGGAATCGATTTTGCCATGGGAATTCAAAGCGGCTCAGGAAACCTCGGAGTCTTCATCGCCTTTATCTTGTCTGGCTATCTTGCCCAACATTTCAGCTGGAAGATTCCGCTCCTGACCTGGGCGGCATCGAGCTTCCTGCTGGGTTCGATAAGCTTCTTACTGGTGAGAAGGATCTCCAGCCGCGAGCAGAATGTGGTCAAACCCAATTTTTCTTCTTGGATGAAAACTCTAAAAGATATTGGAATCTACATTCCTGGTTTTGCCTTTGGAGGAGCATGCTGGGGGATAACGATTTATTATGCTCCTTCCCTGCTCAATCACAAATTTTTTGTGCCCATGGGGCAAACAGGCCTCTATCTTGCTCTTTGGATTGGACTGGGAACGATCGTACCTTATTTTTTTGGCTTTTTGAGCCAAAGGTTTGGAAGGTTTAAAGTTTCTCTTGTCTCGTTTATCGGCGCAACCATTTTCCTTTTCATCTTGGGTACAGCTTCTCTCATAGAAATTGCTGCCTTGAGCCTTATTTTTTACGGAACTTTTCTTTTCCTCATCTATCCAGGCTTTCAGTCTTTTGTGGGGAATGAGGTGCCTGCAAGAAATCAGGCTGTAGCTTTTAGCCTTTCGGCCAATGTTCAGATGCTTTCAGGCGCAACGGTTGTCCTCGTTGCCGGATTTCTTTCGGATAAGTTTGGCATTAGTTCGCCTTTTCTTCTTCTCGGGGGATTGGGAGTTGTCGCTTCGATTTATTATATCCTCTTTAAACACAAGGAGAATCCAGCCTGAGCGCCGCGAGAGAAATGTCACCGCAAGAAGCGAAGCAACGTGCCAATCCGATGTAATTTGATTAAAAGAATAGCTATAGCGCTATACGCTTGGAAACGACTTCGCCGGATTGTGGTACTTCCATCGGTCGCTGACAATGATAATCCAATGATATTTTTTTGTTATGCTTAGATAAAGCAAAAAACTTTTTGAAAATCCAGTGTCCTCAGCCTGGATAAGCCCCTTAGGATTTCTTGAGCTTGATGACTTTCCCAGGTAGCTTTCCGGTCCAGTTGCCGCCATCCAGAACCAGCTCGCCGTTAATCAACAGGAATCTGACTCCCTGGCTATAGGCGTGGGGATTGGAGATAGAAGTCCTGATCCTGAGATCGGCCAGGTCGAGCAGAGCAATGTCTGCTTTGTATCCTTCTTTGATCCAGCCTCTGTCATCCCAGTTCATGATTTGTGCCGGGAGTGATGTCTGGGAGCGAATGACATGGGAAAGAGAAACAGTTTTTCTCTCCAGGGCATATTTTTTGATTTTATGGAGAAAGGTCGAATAGGAACGGATATGGGGCAGCCCAATGCCGTAGAAAGGAGACGTCCCATCGCTTCCAGTGCCCACATAGTCTTTTTTCATGATATATTCGATATCATCTTCGCACATCCTGAAGGGGATGCACTTGGCCCCCATCAGCTCCAGCTCGATGGCTGTATCTTCAACAGATTTTCCTTTCAAAGCTGCTACCTGCTGGAGAGATTTTCCCTCGAGCTTTTTCTCCACGCAAATGCCGACAATGAAATTTTCTGCACCGATTGTGCTATCGATGTAGTCTTTGATTCTCTGGCGGATTATTGCCGCTTCCTCAGGATTCTTCATCCTCTCCAGAAAAAGCACCCTCTCCCTTGTGCTCTCAAGCCCTCTGAAATCTTCAAGGCTGACCAGACTTCGACCCACGAGGCTCACAAGCCGTTTTCGCGGGATTTGGTCGAGAAATTTTTGCTGGCGCTCGGAGATGGGAACATAAGGAGTAAATTTCTTGTAGAGCGAAATTAATTCTGAATCCCTGAGGTAGTCGAAGATTTGCTCGATGTCCAAAGGTGTCAACATCTCAGCGGCTTCTCCCATCCAGGTTGAAGCAGGGACAAGGCTCGAGTAGGGATAGCCGTTGGTGAACTCGAAAGGATACTGGTCTGCAGTGACCTTAACTCCCCTTGCTTTGGCTTCCTCTATGATGGCAGAGGCTTCCTTGACCAAGCCCCAATTCGGCTTATCCATGACCTTAAAATGGGAGATATGGACCGCCGCACCTGACTTTTCTGAAATTTCTATAGCCTCCTTGACAGCATCAAGGAGCTTGTTCCTCTCATCCCGGATGTGGGTGTGGTATATCCCTCCATAGGTAGCTATAATCTTAACCAGCTCGATGATTTCGTCTGTCTTGGCCAACCTCCCTGGGAGATAAATAAGACCGGTCGAAAGTCCATAGGCTCCCTGCTCCATCGCCTCCCTGACCAGCTCTTTCATCTTTTCCAGCTCCTCCGGGGTAGGCTCTCTGTCCCCCATTCCCAACACAATTTCACGCACAGTTCCGTGGCCGACGAGCAAGGCTGCGTTAGGCCCAATCCCTTCTTCTGTCCAGCGCTTGGTCAGGTCTTCTGCCTTTTCGAAGATGGGCCAAGCGCTCGAGCCGCATTGGCCGAGGATGACGGTTGTTACACCTTGCTTAAGGAAATTGAGGCAGGCTCTGTTTTCAGGAAAATACATCCCGTCGTCGACATGGGTGTGGAGGTCGATAAAGCCAGGAGTGAGATAAAGGCCTTTGGCCTCGATTATTCTGGAGGCTTTTCCATTAATTATTCTTGCTATCTTGACGATTTGACCGTCTTTGATGGCAACATCTGCTCTGAACTCAGGCTTCAAAGAGCCGTCGAACACCTTTCCGTTCTTAATCATAATGTCGTAATCAGTTTCGGTTTTTTCCTGGGCGACGATGTTTGATTCAACCCAAAGGAATAATCCTAAAAGAAGAAATATGAGCAAAAAGTAACGGCCTCTTTTCATTAAGTCCTCCTTTTTTTATTGAAGTTTCATTAGCTCAGTATCTCTTCTTGAATTTTTCCAGGAGCTCTTCGTAAATGCTCGAAAGCTCTGTCTGCGTGCCGTCGATAAATACCTGTTTGATGTTAGTTCTTAGCTCAAGGATATCTCCATCAGCAAGGACAATGTTAGCCGCTTTCCCCTTCTCCAGGCTTCCCATCATTCCCTCTACACCGAATATCTGTGCAGGATAAATCGTCACTCCCTTCAGGGCCTCTCTTTTGTCCAGGCCGAAAGCTGCAGCCTTGGCTGCATGGTAGGGCAGGTCTTTGGCTAAGCTTGCGCTCGAGGAGGAAAAGGCAAATTTTACTCCTGCCTTGGCCAAAACACCCGGGTTCCTGTAAAGGGCATCATATCCGTCATCCCATTTTGAGGGCATAGCATAGAGAGAGCCAAAGACAACTGGAATTCCTGAATTTTTGATATCCTCGGCGACCTTCCAACCATCAACGACTCCAAAGAAGATAGCCTTGAGCTTTTCATCCTTGACGAACTTGATGGCTGTTTTGATATCGTTTTCGGCTTGGACAGAAATCATGACCGGCAATTGGCCGTTGACCACAGGAATGAGGAATTCGAGCGTTTCATCAAACTCAGGAAGAGGCAGGAGCGTGTTTTTTTGTGCGGCGTCTTTTATTTTCTGGTAAGATCGGGCCTTGTTCAATAAATCTTTCAGCTCTTCAACCTGCTTTGAAGTCTCTTCTCTTGGCTGAGCTTCTCTCCCTCTGAAGCGGGGAATCGAGGGAAATTGAATATGCATCGCCACCGGGCTCTTGATGACCATCTCTTCTGGAGTCCAGCCAACAAGCCTGATCAGCCCAGCTTGGCCCGAGATGAGCCCTCCAGTAGGAACAACGACAGCAGCGGTTATGCCGTTAGCCCGAGCGATAGGAATGTGCATCGAGTCCGGCCGAAGCGCTTCTATAGCCCTTACTTGAGGATTGAACCTTCCTGTCTCGCTTGAATCAACAGTGGCTCTTATCGAGCTGATTTCCTGGAGTCCCAGGAAAGAGAAGCTATCGATCATCCCCGGATAGGCAAAGAGGCCTTTGGCTTCGATGACTTGGGCACCAGAGGGGATTGTGACCGTTTTTCCAACATCCTCAATCTTTCCCTCCTTGATGAGAATTATCCCCTGGTCGATGTCTTCGCCAACAACAGGAATGATTCTGGCTCCTTTGATGGCGATGATTCTCGGACTTTTTTCCTGCGCTAGAGATAATGAAACACAGAGGACGAAGATTGAAGCTAAGATAAAAGCTCTGTTCCTCATTTTTTTCCTCCCTTTTTCTTTAACTCATCTTCCTTTTTTTTCTTCTCCATCTCTTCTCTTTCTTTGAGGTATTGAGCGCGGTCAAAATAGACATCCCCCTCGATGATTGTCATTTCGCATCTTGTGTAAGCACTGAGGGGATGCTCATTGAAGATGGCGATATCGCCGTCTTTTCCGACTTCTAGGCTGCCGGCGATCTTATCCACTCCGAGCTGGATGGCGGGGTTGATGGTTACCAGCTTCAGCGCTTCATCCTCAGAAAGACCTCCATACTTCATGGCTTTAGCAGCATCGTTGAACAGGCGCCGGATTCTTTCGCCGCTGTCAGAGTTTATGGAGACAACGATTCCTTTTTGAGTGCAGTAGGCGGCATTGTAGGCAATTCCTTCAGAAGCTTCGACCTTATAGGCCCAGCTATCGGCAAAAATGGATATGCCGATACCCTCGGCAGCCAGCTCCTTGGTGATCTTGAAGGCTTCAGAGATGTGCTCGAAGCAGGCGATCTTGAAGCCGAACTCTTTGGAGAGGTTGATAAACTCCAGGCTCTCATCAGCACGGTAGGAGTGGCAGCGAGCGACCATTTTTCCCTGAAGTAAGTCAATCAGCTGCTCCATCCTCAGCTCTTTGCGCGGCTGGATCAAATTCTTAGGAGGATTTTTCGATTTCTTGGCTTTCAGGTATCTATCCCATTCCTCCATATAGTTTTTTGCCTTCAAGAGCTCGCGGCGGATGATGGCATTGACTCCCATGCGGGATTGTGGATAGCGGGGAGTGGCTAGGCCTGTGACATTAGCCTGTTTAGGGTTTTCACCCAGAGCAAACTTCAGCGTCCTTAAAGCCTCCGGGACTATCATCTCTTCTGAAGTCTTTCCCCATTTCATCTTGAGCACGATATTTTCGCCTCCGATCGGGTTGCCGCTGCCGTGCATGGTGTGAATCATGGTCACACCGCCGCTCAGGGCAGTATAGATGGAAGTATCTTCAGCATTGAGGACATCCCTCATCTTAACTTCAGGCGTGATAGGCTCTGAGCTTTCGTTTGTCCCGGTGAGGCCGATATGGGTATGGGAATCGATGATCCCGGGGATCACATATTTTCCGCTTGCATCTATGATTTTTATGCCTTCAGGCGCGGGAATGTCTTCTCCGACCTGCTTGATGATTCCGCCGATTATGAGCACATCCCCCTTGGCTATCTTCCCTTTGGTGACTGTCAGAATTATGCCGTTTTTTATCAGAAGGTTCTGCCCAAAAGAAAAGCAGGAAAAAGCTGCCAGGCTGACCAAGACAAAAAAACCAAGTATTTTTCTCGTCATGGCTTTCCTCCTTTAAAGATTCATCTCAGGGATTCTAGTTGCCTTCAACTTGGCGCTTCCGCCCATGAAAGAAAGCGTCCCTTCCATGGAATCCTTTTGTGCGGTTCCGCTGAACGCGATTTCCATCTTCTCTCCCATCATCGTCGCCACGATGACGAAGGTAAGCTCATTGCCGCTCAGAAGTCCATCGCTGATTTCCCATTTGCCCATCTCAGTCGAAACATTGCCTGTAATGGTGTTTCCTTCTTGCTTAAGCTCTAGAGTCATCTCCATCTCCCCCATCGGTCCTGAGACTGAGGCTTTCCATTTTCCAGCAACGCTCAGGGCTGAAGGCTTTGCCTCTTTAGGTGGCTGCTTGACCTCAAACAAGAGGCCGTCGACAAAGACTCTCTCTACCTTTGTCTTTTCTCCAAAAATCTCTCCTGAGGTCAGGATGATATTAGCAATCTTTCCCGGCTCAAGGCTGCCGAGTATGCCGCTGACTCCCAAGTGTTCAGCCGGGATGACGGTCATAGCTTTGAGTGCTTCTTCGACCGGCAAGCCTGCCTTGATGGCTTTCTGAATATTTGCTAGTGTCTCTGATGGTTTTAAGCCATGGGAAGTCAACGCAAATTTTATCCCTTCCTTGTAGAGGTTGGCGGCATTGGCTGGATAAACCTCCTTCTCTGCTTTCTCCTTCAATTCTTCACTTTGACTGATATAGACGCTGGTCAAGGGGGGTCTGAAATCAAGCGAGACAAGAAGAGGAACTTTTGTTTTTTTGAGCAGAGCGGCTACTCTCCAGGCTTCATTCGCTCCGCTGAGGAAGCCGTTGAGCTTGAATTCTGCGATAAGTCCCAGGGCGCGCTTGATATCTTCTTGGTTTTGGCAATTGAAGATGACAGGCTTCTTCTGGATGACAAAAGGAGAGAGAGACTCCAGTAAAGGATTGTACTCAGGCCTTTTCAGGCCTCGCCAAGATTTGGAAAATTGAGCCTTGTAGGAGGAGTAATATTCGGTGTCTAAAAAAGACTGCCTGAGCAGAGCCATGGTTCCCATCAGGCTTGAGGGATATATCCTTCGCTCTGCAGTGAAGTTTATGTGGAGAGCGACAGGATTGTTGATGACCATCGTCTCTTTCTTCTCGCCGTTGATGTTCAGAAGAACGCTCTGGCCGGCATAGATTCCTTTTTCCGGTACAACGAGAACAGTGGTGATTCCAATTTTCTGGAAATCTTCGATATCGGATTTTTTAGGCTTCAAGAGGTCAAAAGCCATGGAGCCAACCTGTTTGGCCCAGTCCGGCGCTTGTGGCGCAGCAGCCGCGGCTTCCATCATCGCCGGCCTTTGGACCTCTTCTCTGGCTGGCTCAAGAAAAAGGTTGGTGTGGATGTCAATCAAGCCAGGATAAGCGAAAAGGCCGTCGGCTTTAATGACTTCGGCATCTTCAGGAATGGAAATTTTTTCCACAGGCCCAAGGGATTCGATAAGCCCATTGCGGATGATGATGATGCCCTTCTCGACAACAGGTCCTGAGACAGGAATAATTTTGCAGTTGACAAGGGCATAGGTTGGTCCGACCCGAGCTGAAGAAGAGACAGCCAGAAAGAGCATCAAAACGAGAAAACCGATGAACAAAGAGGTTTTTGAGATTTTCATGTTCCTCCTTTCGTTTTTGAATTATTTATAAAAATTATCCCCTTCATTTTGAGGCTCGTATTTTAACAAAAAAAATTATGGGGACACAATACTTATTTGCTTGCTCATAAGAAATGCAAGTCCGCCTATTTTCCTTTTCTTCTTATGCAGAATAAATGATGCCTGAGCGACAGTTTAGGTGCTTATCCGTTACTTTTTTGAATATCAATAATTTGTTTTAGGGGCACAGAATTTAATTAGGTATTGTCTCCCATAATTCGCTTCCCACACACAAGGTTTCGATATACGATATACGACATAGAAGATGTTAGGAGATGAAAGCTGAGGAGTGATGAACTCGATGAGGAAGGGTGTTCAAAAGATTTTTTCTGAAGTTGCCAGGACCTATGAGCTTGTCAACCATATCTTGACCTTTGGTCTCGATATCCTCTGGCGGAGAAAGGCAGCTCGCCTGGCAGCCCGGGCAAACGGTTCTCTCTGGCTGGATGTCTGCAGCGGCACAGGAGAGATGGCTTTGAATCTTACACGCGTGGCGAATGAAAAAGTAAGAATCTTTTCCTTGGATTTCTGCCAGCCGATGATAAGCAGGGCATTAGAAAAGCGGAATATTCCAAACTTAGTTTTCGTCCTGGGCGATGCCGGCTGTCTTCCCTTCCCTGATCAAATTTTTGACCTTATAACCATTTCCTTCGCCACCAGAAATATTAATCCTAATAGGGAGGTCTTGCTTGAACATCTCAGAGAGTTCTACCGCGTTTTGAGACCTGGGGCGCGCTTCGTCAATCTTGAGACAAGCCAGCCTTCTTCAAAAATCATACGGAAGCTCTTTCATCTCTACATCAAGCTGGCTGTGAAACACTTAGGATTTCTTCTCTCAGGTTCCAGAGCTGGCTATAGCTATCTTGCTTTCACCATCCCTCGCTTTTTTTCGCCTGAGGAATTCTCCTCGATTATCCGTCAAGCAGGATTTACCCGGGTCAGCTATGAGCCTCTCTTCCTTAGCGTCTCTGCTATTCATCTGGCGGTGAAGTAAAAATAAGCTTGCCCGCTCAGCCTGATCTAAAACGAGGCTTTTCGCTACGGAAAAAAGATGTTTATCATCGGATGAGCTTTGTTGTCTCGTTGTGTTTTATTTTGTATCATATAGAAACCGAAAATATCAATGGAAAGAATAGTGTATAGAAAGGGATTGATAATATTAAAGGCGACAGTCGGGATTGAATCCAATCGCCAAGAGCTTCTTCCTCAGCTTCCGTTTAAGATAGAAGTCAAATCACTTCTCACTGATTTTAGAAACGTTGAAGAAATAGATTATTCAGAGAGCCTCGATGGATATATTTCAATTCGAGAATCAAGTCAGGAGCCCTTACTCGAATTTTCCAATAATAAAGCAAGATTCCATGGACCTTTTCTCAAGCTGACAGAAGAGGCATCAGACTTGAGGTTTTCCCTTTGGGGAAACCAGGGATTTCTCTACAGATTCAGCCTATACCTTCTCGAAAAGAAGCACAGGATATTTAACTTTCACGCCTGCGCTCTCTATGATGAGAAAAAAGCACGTTTATTTATTGTCATCGGCGGAGCAGGAAGCGGAAAGACAGTCTATCTTCTCAGCGGCTTATCCAGGGGCCTCAAACTCTTTTCCACCGAGACTGTCCATTTCCGAATGGACAGGGACGAGATATCATGGTTTATGGGCTCTCTTGTCGATAATGTGAGGCTCGGCAACTTGATTCACCACTTCCCCCACTTTCTGCCTGGTGTCGAAAGCAAAAGAAATGGAGAAGAATGGCAGAGAAAAATCGCCCTTGACCTCTCCTCTTACAGAACTGGTTTTGACCAACTCAAAAATCCATCCCAAGTCATTATCATCTTCCCCAGGATTGAAGAAGGGTGGAAAGGCTTTAAACTGAGTTTATTCGATGATAAAAGAAAAGCTGCAAAGGCTCTCTTCGAGAACATATCCCAAAAGTTAACTGAGACCTTCGTCCTCTACGACAGGATTCCTGTGCTCGGGTTCGATGAGAAGGAGATGGCCGATGCACGTTTGAGTTCAGTGAATCAGCTTGCTCAACACAGAACAGTCACCAAGCTGGCCTCTATCCTTTCCAGCCCATATGACTGCTGGGGAAATTTATTGGACTAAAATAAACGCGATGATTTTTTTTAGATTATAATAGCAAGCAACCCGTGGGAGCATGGAGAAGAAAATGATTAAACCATGGAAGGGCGTCATTCAAGCCCCTGGAGAATCGAGGACCACAAAGCCGAGGAAGACAGGCATAACCATGGTCATTGATAAGGGGTTGGGGCTTCACTCTCTTGAAGATTTGATTGAGGTCTCGGGGGAATATATTGATGTCGTCAAGCTTACCTTCGGAACGTCCGCTCTCTATGATAAGAATCTTCTGATGAAGAAAAATAAAATGATTACCTCTGCCAAGATCGATGTCATGCCTGGCGGGACTTTTCTGGAAGTCGCTGTCTGGCAAGGCGTTTCCGACAAATACCTGGAGAGAGCCAAAGAGCTAGGATTTTCGGCGATTGAAGTCTCGGATGGAACGATCGAGATGGACAGGGAAACAAGAAAGGATATCATAAAGAAATCTCTAAAGAACGGTTTTAAAGTCATCACCGAAGTCGGGAAAAAGGACCCAAAAGAGGTTCTTCCTCTTTCCCTTATTCAGGAGTTGATCAGAGAAGACATAGAAAGTGGAGCTTTCAAAGTCATCATCGAAGCCCGGGAGGCAGGCAAAGGCGTTGGAGTCTTCGACATCGAGGGAAAGATCAAGATGGATGAAGTTCAAAACATCATTTCTGGAATTGAAGACTGCAACTGCTTAATTTGGGAAGCACCTCTCAAAAACCAGCAGCAGGACTTCATCCTTCGCTTCGGGCCGAATGTCAACCTGGGAAACATCCCTCCTGAAGAAGTGCTGGCCCTTGAGGCTTTAAGACAGGGAGTCCGGGGCGATACTCTTAAAAGAGCCTATTTGGAAAGAAAGACCTGGCGGAAATGAGGTTTTGCATTACTCCGACTTTTCAAGTAGAAGAAACGCTACGGAATGTTCGCCTTTTGGAATCTTGATTCTAGCTGACCTTCCTTTAATCGTATCTCTTGGCTGGTCATCCAGCAGAAGATTGTATTTTCCTCTGCTTAAAAATTGAATGCTTATCTCTCTTTCTACAGGAACCCTTATCTCAAAGGAAACTTCATTTTCAGAATAGAGGAAGTGCCGAAAAACTGCGCTTCCGTTCGCCCTTAAAATCTCTCTTCCCTCTTCCCTGAGCTTGATCTCCTTGGAGGAAACATCGATGTCGTAATGGCGGCCCTGGATAAAAATTCTTGAAAGTCTCCCTCTGTCCTCAGGGTCTATCATTCCGAACCTGAAGCCCTCCCAAGGAGCAAAGTCGAGATATTCCTCAACAGCAATCAGGGCGAAAAGAGGGCCCCAGCTCTGATACCTTTGTCCTCCGGCTTCTCCCGAGCGGGAATCAAAATTCTCAGGGCAGAGCTGATAATTTTGCCAGATGCGCAGGAAGAGATCAGCGCTTCTTTTGGCAAATTGAGAAGCGACCTCATCAAAGTGATAAGCTCTCAGGCCTTGATAAACCAGGTAATTTGTCGGAGGCCAGACTGTCCCTCTCCAGTACTGCTGTTCCTTAAAAGCAGGGTCGTCGCGAGAGATGGTGGGGAGAACAAAATCCCCCCAGAATTCCTCAGAATTGAGCAAGTGCTTGATCATCCGCACAGCTCTTTTCTGGTCAGGAATACGGGCCAGGAGCGGGAAGAAGTTTGCAGCTGCTTTTTTGTCCGAGAATTTCCCATCCCAGTAGCGGTCAAAGTAAAATCCTTCCCTCTCATTCCAGAGATTCTTGTTTATCAACTCTTTCATCGTCTCATATTCGGTTAGATAGCTTTGGTGGTCCGCCGTTTTGTCGAGAATGTTGGCCATCTGAGCCAGACACCAAGCATCAAGAGTATAGAGGCTATTTAAATCAACGGAGTTCAAATTTAAAGTCTGTGCCTCCGCGTCGAAGGAAGTCTTATCCCAGCTCGGCAGGTCATCCATACCTGATTCCCACATGGCTCTTTGTCTTCCGTCAACACCCTGTTCCC
Source organism: uncultured Eubacteriales bacterium (assembly GCA_964549955.1). GTDB lineage: Bacteria > Acidobacteriota > Aminicenantia > Aminicenantales > Aminicenantaceae > CAZGMN01. The sequence goes on along the minus strand of CAZJXZ010000020.1, from coordinate 8,572 downwards.
ATTGAGGAACGCTTTGAGCCAGGAGCTCTGTGTCTGATCCCCACTCAAGCAGCCCGTCTCTGTTTCCATCACGCCGATGCTGGCCATTAGGCTTCACATCTTTCCAGAAGGAGTGCCATTTCTGAAGAGAGGGATAGGCATGTTTCAGCAGGTCTAGATCACCAAACTTCAAGAATAATTTCAAGACAGCGTATGAGCCGACAGGAGGCTGGGAGCGGTCTGAAGAGCCGCTAAAGCGTCCCCTCCAGTTGGGAATATTTCCGTTGGGGTATTGAGTGTCTAAGACTGCTTTGATGATATCCCTTGCATGCTTCGAGCTTTCCACAGAAGCTTCCAAGGCATTAAAGAAGGAGTCCCATTCGAATATTGTCCAATGGTCGAGGCCTCCGCCTGGAGCAGGAAAAATCCATGTTCGACCTGCCGGAGTATAAAGGCGATGGTTTCCGGCTTGGTAGAGGGTCATCCAGAAGAGGTTATTGGTAATGGCCTCTGTTGCATTCCAGTAGAGTCCTTCTATTTTTACCCTCTTTTTTTCATAGATCTCTCTTTCGTCATTCAGAATGGAATCGATTGTCTTTCTATTTTTGTAACGGTAGATATGGTTGCTCAGGACTGAATCCGACTCCCCCACTCCAGCAACAAAATAAAGCACTCTTTCATTTTCTGTTGAATAAGAGAGAGTTGTCTCCTCTTGGGAAGCTGTGATTAATTCTCCCTGGGGGCTAGTCCAGAGCAAATAATGATATATTTTTGAACTCGAGCTCTCTCCCTTTATCTGCCCATCAGCCAGAATAGAATATCTTCCCCTGAAATTCCAGGGAAAATAATGAACCAGATGAAGCTTTATTCCTTCAGGAGCTCTAATCCTGCCGATTATTGTTCCTTCATCCTGTCGCGACCATTCCAAGAGCAGTGTATCAGAATCCGGGGAAGGCTTGATAAAAATCGGAGTTTCATTTCCTTTTTTGAAGGGAAGGCTTAAATCGACTTTTAGCCTGGCATACATGCCATCAGGAGATTGAGGCCCGACTTCTGAGATAAGATAAAAAATGTCGTTCCCATCGGCAGATTGTCCATCTTTTTCGACCTTGAATCGAAAAGCGAACACAGCTTCTTGATGCGGAGCAAGGACGAGGCCGCACCAGGCTTTTCCCTCCAAGGCGCCGATGTAAGTATCCTTCCAAGGATAGAAGATTTCAGCCCTGAGCCCTTGAATCAAAGAAAAGAACAAAAGCACAAATAAGAAGGTCGATCTATGCAGCTTCTTCATTGGAGCGCCTTTTAGGTTAACCTCCTTGAAAATAATAATCTAAGGCAAATCCTGGATGAAATCAATAAGGTCGATTTATTATTCCTGATTTGCTGACATCGTCATCGGCGAAGGCTAAGTTTCTAACTTAATTCGGCAAAAGAGATTTTCAATAAAGCTTTTTAAATCCTTAAATCAGTTATCTATCCAGGCGATATAGGCCCTTTTGATGGGCCCAGCGAATAGCTTCCTCGTACTCGCTCTGCTTTAAACGCCGGGAGAGTTCAGGATACTCAGAGGCTTTATATTCGGGACGATATTGACTCATAATGTTGAGGTAAGTGGTTTTAGATAATTGTTCGGCCACGAATTTCAAAAACTTCTCTGTTCCTGCAATTCTGTTGGGAAGAACTAAGTGCCTGACGATCAATCCCTTGACCGCTATGCCCTTCCTGTTCACCTCCAGGTCTCCCACCTGACGGAACATTTCTTTAAGGGCAATGAAAGCGTAGTGAGGATAGTTGTAGGCTCCATCTGAATATTTTGCTGCCTGTTCAGGGTCGGTGTATTTGCAGTCCGGGAGATAGATATCGACGATGCCGTCGAGAAGCTGGAGAATTTCCAGATTCTCGTAGCCACTCGTGTTATAGACTAATGGAATACGAAGGCCCATAGGAATTGCCTTTTGTAGAGCATTGATAATGCTGGGCAGATAATGAGTCGGAGTAACAAGGTTGATATTGTGGCAGCCCAATTCCTGGACCTTGACCATCATCTCCGCCAATCTCTCGTCTGAAATCTCAACTCCTTCACCTTCATGGCTGATTTTATAATTCTGGCAATAGATACACCTCAAGCCGCAGTTGGAAAAAAAGATTGTGCCCGACCCTTTCTCTCCAACAAGAGGCGCTTCCTCTCCAAAATGGGCAAAGGCGCTCGAGACCTTGACTCTAGAAGTCGAACGACATCTTCCAGTTTGGCCTTCTTTTCGATTAACGCGGCAGTCTCTGGGACAGAGATGGCAATTTTCGTAGATTGAGTATAATTTTTCCACTCGCTCCGAAAGCTTCCCCGTCTTTGCCAGATTGATGTAGGAAGGATATTCTTTTGCGCTCTGCTTTTCCGCAAGCAACATCTTTTCTTTGTCTGGAAGGAAAAAAACAGAGCCAAGCAGAAGTGAAGAATCACTCAGAAACTTGCGCCTCGATATATCTCCCATGCTTCTTCCCTTAAGATAACAATAATATAAACCAATTTATCTTTTCTCTCAATCTAAAAAAGGGGGCAGTACCCTTTTCTGTACTTTTTGCGATTCTTCTTTTATTTGTCTATAATTGTCTGCAGCGACAAGAACCAAGAGGAGGCTTTTATGAAAAAAATAAGCTTAAGCATCTTTCTTATCCTTTTGCTGGCAATCATATCCTGGGCCAAAGTCGGAGATATTCTCAAAGTCATAAAGACTCCAGGCCCTTGCCCGACTGGCCTGGCCTTTGACGGCAAATATTTGTGGCTTGCTGATAATTTTACAGACAAAATCTACAAGATTGACCCTGAAAGTGGGAATGTCCTTTCCAGCTTTGAATCCCCTGGACATCACCCCGAGGGATTGACTTGGGACGGAAAATATCTCTGGAACATAGACTCAGGAGAAAAGCTGATGTACAAGCTGGACCCGGAAAGCGGAGAAGCCCTCACCATCCTGGAATCTAACAGCCCCAACCCGAGAGACCTTGCCTGGGATGGAGAATATATCTGGATTGCAGACTACAGGAGCGACATCCTGCTCAAAGTCTCGACTGTGGATGGGATGATGGTCCAGACTCTCACCTGCCCGGCTGGAGAGGCTTCAGGTATAACTTTTGACGGAAAATATTTATGGGTCGCAGACCGCAGCGAGGACAGAATTTATCTCGTCAATCCTACGGATGGACTCTGCCTTTCTTCCTTGCGCTCCTACGGCCCCTTCCCCTATGGCCTGGCCTGGGGAGATAATGCCCTGTGGAATGTCGATTACGAAAATGACGAGATATACAAGATAAAGGTCTTCGACAACGATATTTTTTCGAAATGGAATGAACGCCAGCTCTCGCTCCGGTTTGTGAAGGAATTCCGGAACTACGGGCCAGGAACTGTCAAGACTTTAGATATATACCTTCCGATACCTGAAAATCGCGACAACCAGAGCCTTCTGGGTCCTATCCAATTCGAGCCAAAGCCGAACGAGGTTATTGAGGACAGCTGGGGACAGAAAATCGCCCATTTCCAGTTCAAAGATTTAAAGTCATACTCGGCCGTCAGGCCAGGATGGAAAGCTGATGCGAAAATCTTTGCTGTTGAGTATTTCATCTATCCTGACAAAGTCGGGTCTCTCGAAGACATTCCTGCTGACATAAGGAAAAAGTTCACTCAGGACGGCGATAAATACCTCATCAATGATCCTTACATCCGAGAGCTTGCCCAGAAGATTGCCGGCAAAGAAAAGAATCCTTACTGGATCGTTCGCCGCATCTATGAATATCTGGGGGAACATCTGAGCTACAACCTCAAGCCAGTTGGCGGCTGGAATCCTGCTCCAACAGTCCTCAGGAGAGGAACAGCCTCCTGCTCTGAATACTCCTACTCGATGATCGCCCTCTGCCGCGCGCTCGGAGTTCCTATCCGCTATGTCGGTGCAGTCAGCCTGCGCGGGGACGATGCCAGCTTCGATGACGTCTTTCATCGCTGGACAGAGGTCTATCTGCCTCCTTACGGCTGGATTCCTTTTGACGCTAACAAAGGAGACAGGGGCGAGGGAACCTTGCCTGGGGAGAAAGTCCTGGGAATTGGGAACATCGATGCCCGCTACATCATCACCACTGAAAATGGGGGCGGGGATAAGTATCTTTGGTTTGGGTATAATTACGGTTTCAATTGGACTTCTGAAGGCAAATGCCGCATTCATGAGGAAAGCTACGGGCTCTGGTCTCCTCTGGGCGAGAAAAAATACCACAAGCCGATTAAGAACTGACACAAAAACACTAATCCAAGTCTCCTCGCCAGGACCGAAGCGATAAATTTTCTTATCAGCTTATTTATTCTTCAAAATTGAACGCTGCTTTCTTTTTATCGCCTTTCTCTGCTCTCATGCTTATAATATTGAGAAAATGAATAAAACAAGGGTAGCCCTAGTCAGGAGTAGAAGTTACGAGAGAGAAGAGCTGAACAAGGCCTTGAAGCGAAGCCTTTCTCTTCTTGGAGGCTTGGAGAATGTCTTCAAACCGAAGAGCAAGATCTTCGTCAAAATCAACCATCTTTCCCCTCCTTCGCCTGCAGAAAGCGCCATAGTCACCAATCCCCTCTTCACCAAAGAAGTCCTTCTCTTGTTGAAGGACCTTGATTTGAGCATAGCTGTTGGCGATGACATTCAATCCAAGGGAAAGGATGGATTCCTCATATCTGGATATAGGAAAATTTGTGAAGAGTTGGGGATAAACCTGGTCAACTTGAAAAAGAAAGGCTTTCGAGAAGTCGAGTGCAGAGGACAAGTTCTTAAAAAAGTCTACATCTCACTCTTGGTGCTTGACGCGGATTATATCCTCAACCTCCCAAAACTAAAAACCCATTCCTTCACTGCCTTCACCGGAGCTGTAAAGAATATGTTTGGTGTTATACCCCATGGTCTTCGGCTCGGCTATCACCGCCGTTTTCCAAGAAATGATGTTTTCAGCCAGATGCTTGTCGACATCTTCTCCTGCGTCCCACCTCATTTGACCATCATGGATGGAATAGAAGCCATGGAAGGAGAAGGCCCGGCTGCCGGGAAACCCAGAAGAGTTGGAGTCATCCTCGCCTCTCGCGATGGCGTGGCTGTGGACGCTGTGGCCGCAAAGATTATCGGCTTTGACCCGCTCGATGTCCTCACCATTCAAAACGCCCATCAAAGAGGCCTGGGAGTGGGTGATGTCAAGAACATAGAGATTGCTGGGGATGAGATGGAACAAGTCGAGGTCAGAGGTTTCAAACACTCGGCCATCGCCGCCGGATTCTTGCGCAGAAAAATTCCTGCCTTCCTTTATTCCTATTTTCAAAGCCGACTCATATTCATTCCAGAAATCATCAAGGCTAAATGCACAGCCTGCCTGGAATGTGTCGATATTTGCCCAACCAGAGCAGCAAAGCTTGACAATGACCGCCTGGTCGGCATAGACGAAAGCCTTTGCCTCCACTGTATGTGCTGCCATGAGGTTTGCCGCTTCAAGGCGATCAAGCTCAGGCAACGGCCTGCGGGAAGGATAATCCGCGCTGCGGATTCTTTGCACAGCAAGCTGAAATCTCTCAGGGAGCGGTGATAATCAAGCATAATTTTTTGAATAGATAAGGAGAGGCCATGGATTTTTTCCGTTATTTTGAATTACAGAAGGGGAAGATGGTCGAATTCTTGCGCGAAGCAGTTAGGTTCGAATCTCCGTCTGGAGACAAAAAGGCGGTCGATGCCTGCTCTTCGTTTATAATCAGGGAGTTAAAAAAAATTGGGCTAAAGATAACCCGATTCCCGCAGGAAAAGACCGGGGACCTTTATCTCGCCCATTATCCTCCTGACATCGAAAAAAGAAAGGAGCAGATTCTTCTCCTGACGCATGCTGATACAGTCTGGCCAGTCGGAAAAATTCAAAAGATGCCCTTTTATATCAAAGGGAATAGGATTTTTGGACCTGGAGCCCTGGATATGAAAGCCGGCCTGGCCATGGTTGTCTTCTCCCTTCGAGCACTTAAGCAGTTGAACATCCGTCCAAAAAAGAGGATTGCAGTCTTCATCAACTCCGCCGAAGAAGTAGGCAGCGAAGCATCCTCCAGAGCAATCAAGAGTCTGGCGAAAAAATCAGCCTGTGTTCTCTGCCTTGAGCCTGCCCTTCCCGGCGGAGGTCTAAAAATCCAGCGCAAAGGCCGCCTTGTCATCCGCCTGGAGACAAAAGGGAAAGCAGCCCATGCCGGAACTCCTGAAAAAGGAATCAATGCTATCGAGGAACTGATGCTCCAGCTGCAGCGCATCAAGAAACTTGAGACAAAAGAGACAACGATAAACATCGGCTTAATCGGAGGAGGAGAAAAACCGAATGTCGTCGCTGAGCAGGCCTGGACAGTGCTCGATATCAGATTCTGGCAAAATGACGAGAAAGAAAAGGTCGTGGATTTCCTCAGTCAACTCAGCCCGATGCTCAAAGGAGCAAGGATAAAATTCATCACAGAAAGCCTGACTCCTCCTATGGAGAAGACAAAGGCAAACGCCGAGCTTCTTTTCCAGGCGAGGCGAATTGCTTCCTCCTTGGGTATGGTGCTTTCTGCTGGAAAGACAGGAGGAGGTTCAGATGCCTCAATAGCTTCTAGCCTGGGTGTTCCCACCCTGGACGGTCTTGGACCTGATGGAGATGGGATTCATGCCGAGAATGAACATCTTATCCTCCCTTCTCTTGTTCAGAGGACAGCTCTCCTGGCAGCATTATTGGTTCGACTTTAATTGGAGTGACTTCAATATCCTTGCTAGGAAGCTCGGGCTGGCGAGATCAATAACGGTTTTTCACCACCCAGCCTGAGCTCTATTATTCGGCAATGAATAAAGTTGCTGTTGAATTTGTCGACTTTAATTGACTGAATTCGTAAATTCTGATAATTTAGCTTCTTAGCTTTATGCTCCTTTCGGTAAGTTCCAATGACAATTGCCGCAATCGGTTAAGCTCAAAATAACAAGAAGAGCTAGATTACACGCATGAGAATTAACTTTAAAAAATAATAAAGCAAGGAGGTCTCATATGATAAAAAAATACTATCTTCTCTCTCCTGGTCCAACTCCTGTTCCTGAGACAGTGCTCGCGGCTGCTTCAGAGCCTATCATTCATCACCGCACTCCAGAATTTTCAGCGATATTCATGGAAGTCTCTGAAGGGCTTAAATATGTTTTTGAAACAAAAAATGATGTCTATATTCTTGCCTCATCAGGAACAGGTGCAATGGAGATGGCGGTTGCCAGCACTTTCTGCCCTGGTGATAAAGTCATCTCTATCAACGGAGGAAAGTTTGGCGAACGATGGGGCCAAATCTGCCGTGCTTATGGACTCGATGTCAAGGAAGTTGTCCTGGAATGGGGTGAGCTTTACACCAAAGAGCAGCTTGCGGCTGAGCTAAAGGCCAATCCTAAGACCAAAGCGGTTTTTGCCACTCTCTCCGAGACTTCTTCGGGAACAGTCTATGATATCCAGGGTTATGGTGAGGTCGTGGCTAAGACAGACGCCATAATGGTTGTCGATGGAATCTCCGGCCTCGGCGCCACACCCTGTCCTATGGACAATTGGAATGTGGATATCATGGTCGCTGGCTCGCAGAAGTCATTCATGATTCCTCCTGGCCTTGCCTACATTTCCTTCAGCCCCAAAGCCTGGAAAATGGTGGAAAAGGCGAAGCTGCCAAAGTTCTATTTTGATGTCAAAAAATACAAGAGCAACCTTCAAAAGCAGACTACACCCTATACTCCTGCAGTCTCTCTTATCATCCAGCAGAAAAAATCTCTGGACATCATCAAAGCCATGGGACTGGAGAAGCTTTTTGAGCATCACCGCGTCCTCGGCGATTCGACCAGGGCTGGAATTAAGGCTCTTGGGCTCGAGCTTCTTTCCAAAAGCCCTGGCAACATTTTGACCGCGGTCAAGGTTCCGGGACAAATTGACGGAGTGAAGCTGGTCAAAACGATGCAGGGCAAATACATGGCCTACATCGCTGGCGGCCAAGACCCTTACAAGGGCAAAATATTCAGGATAGCTCACCTGGGATACATGGGAGGATTTGACATCATTACAGCCCTGAGCGCGCTGGAGATGACTCTGACAGACCTCGGATTTGATTTTAATAGAGGGAGCGCCATCGCCGCTGCCGAAGCCATCTTAAAGGAGAATTGGAAATGAAAAAAATACTTGTCGCCGACGCTTTGGACAAGGAAGCTTTGGAAAAGCTTAAGTCCATTCCCGGTTTTGAAGTCACGGTAAAAACCGGGATGGATGAGGCGGAGTTGGTCAAAACCATTCCTCCTTTCAACGCCACTGTTGTCAGGAGCGCGACCAAGGTCACCAGAAAAGCCATCGAGGCCGCCTCGAATATGGAGCTCATTGTCAGAGCCGGAATAGGCCTTGACAACATCGATGCGGTTGCGGCCAAGGAAAAGGGAATTCAGGTGGCCAACACTCCTGCTGCCACCTCGATTTCAGTCGCCGAACATGCCTTCGGCCTGATGCTGGCCACAGTCCGCAATCACGGCAAGGCTAACCTATCGATGAAAGAGCACAAGTGGGAGAAGAA
>CAZJXZ010000019.1:0-20292 GCA_964549955.1 uncultured Eubacteriales bacterium | reverse complement strand
GGCAAGTTTGGCCAAGTCCGCAGCATCAGAAAGGGCGACGTCAGGATATTCGCCAGTCCTGCGCTGAAAGATATGATGCAGGACCGGGATATCGCGCTCGATACATTTCCTGAGCAAGGGATCAAGAAGCGAAGATGTGCAACGGACGCTGGCGCCGAGCTTCATGCCGATCATTCCCTGTTTCAGGCAAAACTCCAGCTCTTTAAGCGCTTTATCACCATAAGCAGGATTGATGTAGGCATAGCCAAAGACAAAGCCTCTATTTTCCTCGATGACCCTGAGCAGGAAGCGGTTGCCGGAGCGCATGTCTTCCAGCGAAGGCACATAGGTGTGGGATGAATAGCCCCAGCTTCCCATAACCATTCCGACAATATGGGTGATGCCGGCTTTGCGAGCCGCACTCAGATAGGCTTGGTTCAGGCCTTGGCCGCGAGGCATATTATTTCGAGAGGCGTAGAAGTTTCCATGGATGTCAATCAGCATGCTTATCTTATCTTCTCAGGATGAGAAATTGGATAGTTCACCTGGCTAGCGGATGAAACCTCTTATCCTTTCGTCTTCCCTGACCTTCTCGAACTCTTTCTCTTTCTCGATTCTGAACCAGTCTTTAAAGCCTGCCTGCTCAGCCCTTTTCAGATAGAGAACAGTTTTTTCTATGTTGCCTGCGCTGGCATAAACTTTTGCATATATGAATAGAATTTCTGGATTGCGGAAGATATCAGAAGTAAAAGTGGCAATAAAAGCAGGATTTTTTTCCAGGAATTCAGGGTCAAGCTCAATCCCTTTAGCAAAGTAGAGAGAGCTCTCCTCGACTTTTCCCAGTGTGGCAAAAAGAGTTCCCAAGCTGTAATGGGCAGAGACAAGATTAGGCGAGAGGGAAATCGCTTTCTTGAACATTTCCTCAGCTCTGGCCAGCTCCTGCAGCATGAAACAGGCGCTGCCCAGATTACTATAGGCTTGAGCATAGGACGGGCTTAATTCTAAAGCTTTTTCGTATTCTTTTTTTGCTGATGCATAATTTTTTTTCTGAAAATAAGCGATTCCCAGGAGATTATGCGCTTTTGGAGAGTCAGGATTCAAGGACACGGCTTCTTTCAACTGGATTATCGCCTTATCCGGATTACCTTCTGTCAGGGATAAGCCTCCTTGGCTTAAATAATAATCAAAACCTTTTCCAGAAGGTGACACCGCAGCCGGCTCTTTGCGCAGAGCACAGCAAGAAAAAGCAAGAAGAAGAGGTATTAGGACTAAGATGACCGATGCTCTCATCGACGACCTCCTTAATTAAAAGAGTGCTTTTTTATATTTTTTAATGAGCTCTATTGCTCTGAACCGACATTCTCTCTTTTTAGGGGAAGAATAAGCAATTAATATGCCAAATTCAATCCCTAGCTGCTTTTCCTCATAGAAAAAGATATTTCATCTGTAAGATCTCTAATTTTTATCTATAAGTTCTTCAATAAATTGAATTATTTGATTCAAAAAAATGAAATTCAATAATCAAAAACTGTCCTAACGAAATTTAAATATATGCAGAAGCAAATAACATGCCAATTTCATCTTTTTGGGATTTTCTAACACTTATGAAATATCCGTGTATCATTTATTAAAAGTTAATGTCCGTACTCGAACAGAAATAAATATTCCCCATATAAACTTTGTGACAGAGAATAGCCAAGATTCTGCTTTTTCCCTTCAATCTATATATTGAAATTCCTCTTTTATGGTAAAACCAAGGCCTGGCTTGTTGGGTACGCCGAGAAAACCGTTGCGGCAGGAGGCTATCCACTCTTCCTCTTCGATGATGTCTCCGTCTATCATCTCATGGCCAATCATCTCGCAGGCGTATTTTACAGCCGCAGTGGAAAGAGCAAAATGGAGTCCGGCAGCAGTGCCTGGACCCATCTCGACCATGCTTCCCACTTCGCAGGGAATGGAGGCGGCTTCGGCGACAGCTGCTATCTTTTTTGAGCACCATAGTCCGCCGACTCTCATCACCTTGATGTTGAATATGTCACAGGCTTTGTTCTTGATGAGAGCCATGGCATCGGAAAGAGTGCGAAGCGACTCGTCTGCCAGGATCGGAGTCTTGAGCTTTGCGCAGAGCTCGGCCATTCCCTCGAGGTCCTGAGCTGCGATAGGCTGCTCTATCATCTCCAAATCGAATTTTTCGAGAAGAGGCAAAACCTGAATTGCCTCAGCCAGCGAATAGCCCTGATTGGCATCAACCCTCATCCTTACGTCCTTTCCCAGCGCTTCCCTCACTGCCCGGACATTCTCTATGTCCTGACCTGGGTTGAGACCGATCTTGAGCTTGATTGTCCTGTAGCCAAGGCCGACATATTTCTTTGCTTCCTCCACTATTTCTTCTTTTTCTTTGATTCCGATCGCCCAGGAGAGTTCCAGACGATTTCGAACAAGTCCTCCCATGAGCTTGTAACAGGGAATATTCAGGCATTTTCCGATTAAATCGTGAAGAGCAAAATCGATGGCAGCTGTGGCCAATGGGTTGTCCTCGCAGAATTCATCGAGCTTTTCCAGAATTCTCTCGATGTCATAGAGGGATTCGCCTCTTACCTTGTTCAGCATTCCTGATTTTAAAGAGGCAATGACAGATTCAGGCGTTTCCTTTGAATAGCTTGGCATGGGTGCCGCCTCTCCATAGCCTTTTGATCCGTTCTCGGCTTCGAGCTCGACAAAAACATGCTCGGCTACTTCTGTTGTCCCGCCGGCAATCGTAAAGGGAATCCGGTAAGGAAGGCTTACTCTGAAAATACGTGCGTCTCGGATTTTCATCTTTTTCGCTTTATCTTTTCAAAAGCTTTATAAACAGCTTTCAAGCAGACTTCGACCTCATTTTCGGTGTGGCTGTAGGAGACAAAATTGTATCCGTGTCTTTTGATGATAAAGCCTGAGCTTAGTATTTCGCCGAAAAATTTCGTCTCGAGCTTCTGAAGGTCGGGTAAATCATTCCGCAAGCCGATGGTGTTCATCTGGGGTATTCCTGAGTATTGACCCAAGTTTGAAAATTCTTCGGCAATTTTTTCGAATCCGGCTAGAAGCTTCTTTCCTAATTTCTCGATGCGCGAATTAACTGGATTTTTTCGGATAAAATTCAATGTGGCAATAGAAGCGGCAAAGCTGAGGCTTTCGCCGGCAAAAGTCGAGGAAATCCAGACCTTATCCCAGGCCTTCATGATTTCTTTCTTTCCTCCGACAGCAGCCAAAGGCATTCCACTGGCGATTCCTTTGCCCAGAACAGTGAGGTCTGGCTTGAAGCCATAGTACTCCTGGGCACCGCCTGGAGCCATTCTTGCTCCTGTCTTGATTTCGTCCCAGATAAGCACAATCCCCAGCTTTTGGCAGCGCTCTCGAATTATGCTTAAGAATTCCTGTTGAGGATGAGCGTTGATGGCCGGCTCCATAATCACTGCTGCCTGAGGCTCTGGCCAAGCATTGAGCTTCGCCAAGAAATCTGCCGAATCGTTAAATTCAAACTCGGTGGTCAAGCTTTTCACAGACTCGGGTCTCCCCTGCCCTTTGCCGCACCAGTCGTGCCAGCCGAAATATCCTGAGGCGAGGATGTGCTCTCTTGCAGTGTATGCCCGGGCAAGCCTCAGTGCAGCGCTGCAGGCTTCTGCTCCGGTCTTCAAGAAGCGGACCATTTCTATCGAGGGAAAGGTATCGACGATGAGCTCTGCAAGCTTGGGCTCAAGAGCTGAGGGAAGAATGGAGAGGACGCCGTTCTTCAGCTCCCTTTCTATTGCTTTGACAACAACCGGGTGGTTGTAGCCGAGGATGCAGGCACCCAAAGCCATCCCAAAATCAACAAACTCGTTCCCATCGAGGTCGACAAGCTTTGAGCCTCGGGCTGATTTGAAAAAAGAAGGCGCCTGCTCTGAGGCAAAGAGCGCCTCCACTTTTTTGCTCTCAGTTGAACAGCCGCCAGGAATGAGCTTTTTTGCCCGCCTCCACAGCTTAATCGAGCGCTCATACATATAAATTCTCCTTTAAAAATTTCTCGTTCCTGCAAAGAATCGATATCTGCTTTAAGCTCAGCGTCTCGGTTGAGAGAAGCCCTCCCCATTGCTGCTTTATGTATTGCATGCCGGCCAGCAGCCCCTCTTCCGGAGAAAAGATGAGTTCGTGGAGAGCACGGGCTGTCTTCGTCCCTTTCTTCATTGCATATTCAGAGCCGGGCAGCTGGAAGAACGTATGAATCTGGCAGGACTCTGCTCCTCTTAAGATATATTCCAGGGCAAGCCTGCCAGAGCTGATATCTCCTGTGGCGCTTAAAGGAGGAAGCTCGGGAAACTTTTTGAGGTGTTGAAGCCTCCGAACTGAGGTCAGGACCCATAGATTTCGGGAGCTGAGGTCTGGCCCGCCATAGGCAATTCCTGTCTGAGCCTCGAATGTCTTTTCAGGGTCAAAGAGGCGGTTGGCGTAGACAATGAAATCCGGCCGACGCTCTGCTTCAGCCAGAGCCTTTAACATCCTGACCTGGAATTCATCCTCAAAAGTGGAGTTCATGACTTTTATTCCTAACTCAACCTCAGCCTCGGATTTAATTATTCTGGTGATGGTTCGAAGCCAGCAAAGAATTGTCTCTTTCTTCGAAGCCCTATCTGATCCGGCAAGAGTCGGACTGAAGTTTGCCTCGAGGATGAACGGTATTTCAGGCGAGGCCTCTTTCCAAACTTTGCTCAATTCTTTGAGTGTAAATTGGTATTCCTCTATTCTCCATTCTTCTTCATCCGAGGGAAGGTGGAACTTGCAGCTCGGGATGACCAGCATTTTATAATTTCTGCCGATATCCAGTGCTTCTTTTAAAAGCTTGAGATATTCAGCGAACGATTTTGTCCAGCCCCTGCCTTTCCAGGTAATCGTCCAGCCCATCATGCCTGATTTCCCTTTGATTCTCTCTGCCTTCATTTTCGAAGATGTCCGGGCCCAGGCTTCCATGGCCCTTCTGCCCTCGCTGTCTTGAGCTATGACTGTCTTTAAAACCACAAAGCCGAGCCCAGCCTCAGCATCTCTCCTCACCTGTTCTAAGTTTATAGAGAGTTGCCCAGACGCTTTGCCGAGAAAAAATTTTATTTTGTGCCTGCCATAGCTTCCGCTTATGTCGAACCCATATTTTTCAAGGATATAAGAGGGAAGGTCATCAGGAAGAGCCTTCATGAACTTGCGATAGTCTTCCTCAATCTTCTTCCTGACCTGGTGTGAAATATCGAATCTTTCAGGAAGCCAGAACATCTCACTCAGAGCAAGCCGAGCTTGCTCAGGACCCTATCGATTCTCGCCAAGTCCTTTTTTGAAAGCTCCGGTCCAAACGGGTCGAAACAAGCATCAGGGCTTATAATTTTTAATCTTGCCAGGATATGAAGCAAGCGCTGGATGTATCCTTCCATAGGCTCGGTGAAAATAACCCTGGCCAAGCTGTCGATAATGCGGGCGGCGTTATAAAACTCCTCGAGCCTGCCGCTCTTCCAGGCGGAAATCATCTGCTTCTGGATATCGGTGAAAACAGAGCCCATGCCGACAAGAGCAGCATTAGCCCCGATTTGAAAAGAATAAGGCAGAAACCTGTCCTCACCTGTTATCAGGGCTATCTCGGGAAATCGCTCTTGGATGAGGTCGGCGATATCCTGGAAGGTCATCACGCTGTCAAGAGTTGCCACTTTGATTCCGACCACAGGCTCAATCTCCAGCAGCCTTTTCAGAAAATCCTTTGAGTATTCGATGCCGCCTGCTGCCTCGTAGAGGTAAAAGAGAATCATGGGAATACTGGCTGAGGCCATAAGCCTGTAATAGCCCAGGATTTTTCTTTCTTTTTGAGGATGGTCTCGGAATCGGACCGGGGCATAAGGCATGATAAGGTCAGCCCTGCCTTCCAGCGCATCCTGGAGCATCTGGGCTGCATTCATAGGGTATTCCTTCTCGGGCAGACTCTCGTCTGCTCGAGTTCCTACACCGGCAACGATGATCTGATTCTCGCCGAGGTTGGACCGCCACAAGGCAAGAATCTTCTTTCTTGTCTCTTGGTCGAGGAATAGGCCCCGTCCGGTGTGCGCCCAGACCGCAACTCCCTCTATGGGCTGGGCTTTGAGGTGATTGATGTATTTTTCTTGCGATTCCCAATCAACCGAGCCGTCTTCTTTAAACGGCACAGGGACAGCAGGAATGAGCGCACCTTCAAGCCTTTTCTTCCATTGCTCTTGAAGCTTACTCATTGATTTTTCTGGGTTTTTTGCTTTTTATAAAATAAAGATTTCTCTCTCTTCTTTCCGAGAACTTGTAGCACAGCATTTATTTGATGTCAAATCTTTGTGACAATTTGTAAGCGTCTCATTGACTCTTTTTGATTAATTGTGTAATGCTAATTGGGCAATAATCTGAGAAGAACCTTAAAGAGAACGTTTATGTTTCTGGAAGGAGGAAAAATGAATCGAAAGAAAATATCGCTTTTAATTTCTGCACTGGTCCTGTTTTTCTCGTTTTTCCTGGCCGCAAGAGCCGATGAAGGCATGTTTCTTCTGAACAAGATTGACCAGAGCCTGATGGGAAAGATGAAGAAAATGGGATTGGAGCTGTCGCTCGAGCAAATCTACGGCCCTCAAGGAACAGGCCTTTGGAGCGCAGTGCTTAACCTGGGGGCGACAGCCTCTTTTGTCTCTTCCAAAGGATTGATTGTCACCAACCACCATGTGGCTTTTGGAGCTGTGCAGAGAATAAGCACCGCCCAGAAAAATTATATAGAGACTGGCTTTCTGGCTCGAAGCATGGAGGAAGAGGCTCCTGTTCCAGGCACTGAAGCCTCACTTCTTCTCTCCATAGAAGAAGTGACTAAAGACGTTCTCTCTGCAGTCAAGAAAGGGATGACTGATTATGAACGCTACCTGGCCATCGAGAGCAAAACAAAGGAAATCGTCAAGAATGCCGAGAAAAAAGGCGGCGTCGAGTGCGAAGTCAGGGGAATGAATTATGGAATGGAATATTATCTTTTCACCTTCATCAGGCTCAAGGATATCCGCATCGTCTATGTTCCGGCCCGCTCCATCGGCGAATACGGTGGCGAGGTTGATAACTGGATGTGGCCCAGGCATACGGGTGACTTTGCCTTTCTGAGAGCCTATGTTGGGCCTGATGGAAAGCCTGCCGAGTACTCCAAGAATAACGTCCCCTATCAGCCCAAGACATATCTAAAAATATCAGCCAAAGGCGTTAAAGACGGCGATTTGGCATTGATCATCGGCTATCCTGGCAGGACATACCAGCGCCTGACATCTTTCGGCATCGAAGAGGACATTGACTTCCGCTATGCTTTCCAGATTCAAACCGCAAAAGATTTAATCCAGATTTTCGAAGATTTTTCAGCCAAGGATAAGGACGCCGAGGTTAAGCTTGCTTCACTGGTTAAAGGCCTTTACAACGGCCTGAAGAACAACCAGGGCATGCTCGAGGGTTTGGTCAAGGCGAATCTCCTCCAGAAAAAGAGAGCCGAGGAGAAGGCTTCCCTCGATTTTTTGAAAACAAACCCAGAGCTCGAGAAAAAATACAGCAGCCAGCTTTCCCAGGTCGAAGCCCTTTACCAGGAGTCTAAGAAAAATAGGGCAAAGAATGCCATCCTGGGATGGATCGGACGCGGCAGCCAGATGACGAGCCTTGCCCTGATGCTCAACAAGTGGTCAATCGAGAAAGAGAAGAAGGATATGGAGAGAGAGCCTGGATATCAGGAAAGGGACATCCCCAGAGCTGAGCAGAGGTTGAAAGTTGTCCAAAGAAGCCTCGTCCCTACAGCAGACAAGAAAGCTCTGGAGTATTTTCTGAAGAAGGCCCTTTCCCTGCCTGAGGGACAGAAAATCAAGGCTGTAGAAGATATTATCAAGCAACAGCCTGGAGTTCCTCAGGACCAGGTCATCGCCAACTTTCTTGAAAAACTCTATGGTGAAACAAAGCTTGGCTCATCCGAGGAAAGAGTTAAGATGTTTCAGCTCAGCAGGAAAGAATTGCTGAGCCTTGGCGACCCTTTCATCCAGTTTGCCTCTGAGCTCGAAAAAGAAAGGGAGGCTTTGAACTTAAAAGGAAAAGAATTTTCAGGCGCGTTGTCCAGGCTGATGCCTGTTTATCTTGAGGGGGTCGAAGCCTGGAAGAGGACAAAGCTCTATCCGGATGCCAACGGGACTCTTCGCTTCAATTACGGAAAGGTCAAGGGCTATTCTCCGCGGGATGCGGTCTGGTATCGGTATTTGACTTCACTCAGCGGAGTCATCGAGAAGAATACAGGCAAAGAGCCCTTCAACAATCCTGAAAGGCTGATCGAAGTCTACAAGAAAAAAGATTTTGGCACGTATGTCGATAAGACAATTAATGATGTGCCGGTCAACTTTCTGACCGACAACCACTGCACAGGCGGGAATTCAGGAAGCCCGGTTATCAATGGAAAAGGAGAGCTCATCGGGCTTCTCTTTGACGGCAATTATGAGGCGATGTACAGCGACTATTATTTCGACCCTGATCTGACACGGAGCATAAACGTTGACATCCGCTATGTCCTTTTCATCGCCGAGAAAGTGGATAAAGCCCTGAACGTCCTCGAAGAGCTGACCATCGTTAAGTAATAAACAAAAAAGGAAAAAAGGGGCAGTCCGCTTTTTTCCCCAAGAAAGCGCATAAAGCCCTGAATGTCCTTGAAAACTGACCATTGCCGGGCAATAAATGAAAAACAATACTGTCCCTTTTTTGTTGCTTATGAAGAAATGGTGATTGATGAAGGTCTTGGTCACTGGAACTTCAGGCCAAATCGGCTCGGCCATAGCCGAAATGCTTTCTTTAGAGCATTCCATCATCGGGCTTGATTTAACTCCAGGAAAGCAGACAACGCATTTAGGGAGCTTGAAAGATCGCAACTTCATTTTCTCCTTGACCAAAGGGCCGGAGGCTATAATTCACACCGCCTCCCTGCATGCTCCCCATCTTGGGAAATTCTCTTCTGAGGAATTTATTGACACAAATATAAAGGGCACGCTCAACCTCTTGGAAGCTTGTCTCGAGCATGGAATCCAAAGGTTTATCTATACCAGCACCACTTCCCTTTACGGGCAGGCCATGGTCTCATCTGAAAAAGCAGTATGGGTTACTGAGGACCTCAGCCCCAAGCCTCGAGACCTCTATGATGTGACAAAGATCGCTTCTGAAGATCTGTGCCGAGTCATGTCCGCCAATTATGGACTGCGCTGCATAAGCCTTCGTGTCTCCAGGTTTTTTCCCGAACCAGAGTATCTTGTTGCGATTTACAGACTATACAGGGGAGTTGATGTCAGGGATGCTGCAGCCGCTCATATCCTGGCCTTAAAGGCCGAAATACCGGGATTTGATATCTTTAATATCTCAGCACGTTCGCCATTCACCGAGGATGAGACTCAAGAGTTGCTCCATAATGCCCCGAAAGTTCTTTTGCGCCATTTCCCGACCGTCGACAGACTATTTTCTCAGAAAGGCTGGAAGCTCCCCCAAAGCATCGACCGAGTCTATGTCATCGAAAAGGCTGAGAAGCATCTTCACTATCGGCCAAGGTTCAATTTTGAAACGCTTCTTAAATGAAACAAAAGTCAACTTTGGGTGGAAAGTTGCTTCACTCAGAACAGGCTGCGCAATCTGAAGAAATTTATCGAAGAGATTGCCACGGCTCTTCGAGCCTCGCAATGACAACGTAAAAAAATTTAGTATGTTTGTATTAATAAACCGCGCCCTTAACCTCGAATCGCGCGCTGAGGGCTCCGGTTGTCCGGGCGTCGGCAGAGCCTTTGAAGCCGGGCTGCTTTCCTCCAACTGCAACTTCGAAAACTCCTGGCTCGATAACTCGCTTGAAATTATTGTCGATCAAGGATAGCTGTTCAGGAGCCAGGGTAAACCTAACCGTTTTTTTCTCGCCTGGCCTGAGAGAAATTCTCTCAAATGCTTTCAAGGCACGGATGGGGACTGGCGCAGAAGCCTCGACATCGGTGAGATAAAGCTCGACGACCTCTTCTCCTGCCATCTTTCCTGCGTTTTCGACATCGACGGAAATGATGACATCTTCTCTGGCTTGAACAATCTTTGGAGCCGAGAGATTGCTGTATTTGAAGAGAGTATAGCTCAGGCCGAACCCGAAGGGATAGAGCGGCTCTCCTTCAAAGTAGCGATAGGTGCGGCCCTTCATGGCGTAATCAATGAAGGAAGGCAATTGATCCACAGATTTATAAAAAGTGATAGGAAGCCTGCCGCCAGGATTATAATCGCCAAAGATGACATCAGCAATGGCCGCGCCTGCTGCTTGGCCAGGATACCAGGCTTCTATGATGGCTGGTATGTTCTCGTTGGCCCAGTTCACAGCCAGAGCGCTTCCGTTGAGCAAGACAAGCACTATCGGCTTGCCAAGAGCATGGATAGTTTTTAGCAGTCTTTCCTGTATAGCCGGAAGGTCCAAAGTCAGGCGGTCGCCGCCCTTGAAGCCCTCAACCTTGACCTCCATCTCCTCGCCTTCAAGCCTTGGAGAAAGCCCCATGAACATGATCACAGCCTCAGCCTGTTTTGCCGCATCGACCGCCTCTTTCTCATAGTCCCTGCCCGGAACAGACCAGAGCAGCTTGATATGGGCCTCCCCTATCCTTTCGAAGAATTCGACTTTTATCTTGTAAGGCTTTCCAGCCTCAAGCTCGAGGCTTTGATATGTTTTCTCCGGTTGATGCCTTGAGCTGAATTTGACCAGCAGCTCGTCCTCGAGATAGAGGCGGAATCCGTTGAGTCCCTCTGCTCCCAAGGCATATTTTCCTGTTACAGGCGGAACAAGCTCTCCTGTCCAGCGCACGCCGAAATTGTCGTCGTCGAAATCCTTGGCTGGAGCCCTATCCCACCAGTTGAAGTTGACCTCTCTGTCGATTCGGCTGAAGGCTGGCTCTCCCTTGAAATCGCGGTTTTTAAAATAATCCCCCTTCAAGCCGTTTCGCCTTTTGCCTTCTTCTGTGATGAAAAGAGCCGAAGAGGGAACAACTTCAAAGTGAGGGAGGTTCTCGGCCCATTCGCAGCCCAGGGAATAAAGGACCTTGGTCTTTTGAGAAACTTTCTGGCGGATGCCCTTGAGAGGAGTGATAGGATGAGAGGGAGTGCCATTGTAATTTCCGAGAAGAACTTCAAGATCATCGGCATTGGGACCGATGACCGCAATCGTTCCCAAATCTTTTTTTAGAGGCAGCATGTTGTTCTCATTCTTCAAAAGGACAATGGATTTTCTAGCTGCTTCCAGAGCCAGCTCTTTGTGCTTGTTGGAGTCGACAACGCTATATGGAATCTTTGCGTAGGGAACCATGTCCTGCGGGTCGAACATGCCCAGCCTGAACCTTGCTCTGAAAAGCCTCTTCACAGAGACATCGATCTCTTGCTCTGTGATCAGGCCTGTCTTCGCAGCTTCGAGTAAGCTCTTATACTCAACGCCGCAGTTCAGGTCGCAGCCGGACTTGATGCCCAGAGCCGCTGCCTCGGGCGAAGTCTGGACGACTTTGTGGCCTTCCCAGATATCTCTTATGGCATCGCAGTCAGAGACGACATATCCCTCGAAGCCCCATTCCTCCCTCAGAATCTTTGTCAAAAGCCGATTGCTTCCGCAGCAGGCTTCTCCTTCATACCTGTTGTATGCGCACATCACTGAAAATGCCTTTGCTTCCTCGATGCAGGCTTTAAAGTGAGGAAGATAGGTCTCTCGCAGGTCTCGCTCATCTGTTTTGGCGTCAAAGGCATGGCGGTCAGGCTCCGGACCGCTGTGAACAGCATAATGCTTGGGCGTGGAGACGACTTTCAAATACTTCGGGTCGTCGCCCTGCAGGCCTCTGACAAAGGAAACACCCATCTTTCCTGTTAGATAAGGGTCTTCGCCGTAGGTCTCCATTCCCCTTCCCCAGCGCGGGTCGCGAAAGATATTGATGTTCGGCGACCAGAAAGTGAGCCCTTGATAAATCCCTCTTTTTCCGCGGCGCAGGAACTCATGGTGCTTGGCCCGTGCTTCATCTGAAATGGCTGTCGCCGCCCGATGCATGAGCTCAGTGTCCCAGGTCGCAGCTAGGCCGATGGCCTGAGGGAAGACAGTGGCCAGCCCGGCTCGGGCCACGCCGTGCAGGCACTCGTTCCACCAGTCGTATTCCGGGACATCAAGGCGCTCTATGGCTGCAGCGCCGTTAAGCAGCTGTGAAACCTTCTCCTCGAGCGTCATCCTCGACACCAGGTCAATGACCCTTTCTTCTACAGAGAGTGCTGGATTTTTATAAGGAGGCAGGCTGGCCAAGTCCTTTTTCTTGGCGCAGCCGCTGATCCCTATTGCTAAGATTATGACCAGGAAAAGAAGGAAAATTCTTTTGTAAGAATGAGCTGTCATTTTTCTCTCCTTCATCGGATGGATTTTGATTGGCGATTTGCTCTTGTTTTTAAAGACATTCTGACATATATAAATAATATTCATAAATTCATGTCAAGAAATGGGGCTAGCTCAGGCAGAGTAGGTCGAAAGCACGCCGCTTTTGCCCCAGCGAGTCAAAAGCGGCTCGGTTCAAGGCTTCGCTCCCCTCTCCCTACGGTCAAGGAACCATGCCCGCTCAGCCTTTCACACGGCTTCCGACCTACTCTGCCTTCGCTTTATGACAAAAATAGTATTTCAGTCCAAGTGAAATTCATTCTTTATAAGGAGGAGTCATGGATTTTTTAGAGTTAAAAAAAATATTGGCTAAATTGGATTCAGCCTGTATATGTGATGTCAACAAAAATTTAAGGGTTATGGACCCCGGAATAAGGCCCATAAGCCAGGGCACGAAGATGATCGGCATTGCCCACACTGTTCATAGCAAAGGGGATTTTCTTTCAGTCCTCCAGGCTCTTTACGAATCCGATGAAGAAGAAGTCCTGGTGATCGATGCCGAAGGAGACAAGATCGCCCTGGCCGGCGAGCTTTTCGCCCTCGAGGCAAAAAGGAAGAAACTCGCTGGAATCGTCGTTGACGGCGGATGCCGCGATATCAAAGGCATTAGAAAGACCGGCCTCCCTGTATTTGCACGATACATCTTTCCAGTGGCAGGAACTGCCTCCAAGATTTTTCAAACCCAGGTCAAAATCAATTGCGGCGGCGTTAGTGTTAATCCGGGAGATATCATCTTCGGTGATGATGACGGAGTTGTGGTCTTGAGCATGGGAGAGATTAAAGAAATTTTGGCTACGGCCGAGAACATTCAAAGGATAGAAGACAAGGTGCTGAAGAGCATGGAAGGAGGTAAGAGTCTTATCGATATGCTTAATTTTCAAGACCACTACGCAAAAGTCAGCAAGAAGCAGAAGAGCGACCTCATTTTCATCATATGATAAGGGGATTGTCCCCTTTTTGAACTGAGGAGGCAAGATGAAAAGATTAATTTTTTCTGTTGTTATTATCGTCGGGATCTTTACCATATTCTTTCTCCCCTGCTCTGGTTCTGATCTCCAGAAAATAAAGAATGAGATTAAGACAATTCTCGACCGCCAAAAGGCTTCCTGGAATGAAGGAAGTATAGAGGGCTTCATGGAGTATTACTGGAAGTCAGAAGATTTTACCTTTCAGTCTGATAATAAAAGGCTCGCTGGCTGGCAAGCCCTCCTCTCCAGGTATAAAAAGAGCTATTCTGGAGAAAATATGGGGAAGCTGGATTTTACCGATATCGAGGTCAAGGTTTTGTCTGAAGATTTTGCTTATGTTCTGGGAAGATGGAAGCTTGCCTTCAAGGATTCTTCCAAGGAAGGTTTGTTCACGATCATATTCCAGAATTTCCCAGAAGGCTGGAGAATCATCCACGACCATACTTCTTGATGAGGGATAACCAATCTTTTTAACTTTTTCGAAAAGCAGATTTCCAAATATAAATTAATTATCCAAAAAAATAAGAATAAGAAATAAAAATTAAATTAGCCTTGCTTCTGGAAAGATTTTCTTATTTAGTGCGGTGTTTTTCAAACCAGGCCAGAAGGTAGAGCTGCTGCAGGAGGCGGTGAGAAGGCCGGCGCCAGCCGTGGTATTCATCAGGCATCCGAACAAGGAGCGTCTCCTTCTTGAGCATTTTCAGGGCGCGGTAAAACTCTTCACTCTGTCCGATGGGAGTCCTCAAGTCCGCCTCGCCGGTCATGACCATTGTCGGCGTGGTCACGTTTCCTACGTAATAAAGCGGCGAGCGGAGAGCGTACTCGGCCGGGTCTTCCCAGGGATATTTCTTGAACTGCCTGTACCAGTTTGAACCGTCTGTCGTTCCCACAAAAGAATGCCAGTTGATGACAGGCCTCATCGAGACAGCAGCCCTGAAGCGGTTGGTATGGCCGACAATCCAGGCCGTTAGGCAGCCGCCTCCGCTTCCGCCGCAAACAAAGAGATTGTTCTCGTCGATGAAGCCTTTGGCCAGCGCCGCATCCACCCCGGCCATCAAATCATCAAAATCCTTGCCAGGATAGGAGTACTGGATGCCGTTGACAAAATCCTGGCCATAGCCTGTGCTTCCCCTGGGGTTCATATAGAGGACAGCATAGCCGCTGGCGGCAAAGTTCTGCCAGTCCCAGCTAAAGCGGACAGAATACATCGCCCATGGGCCGCCGTGGATGTAGAGAACCATTGGATATTTTTTGCCTGCTTCAAACTCGGCGGGCTTAATCAGCCAGCCCTGGAGGTCGAGGCCATCAGCAGACTTAAACCATAATTCCTCAACCTCTCCCTGCTTGATATCAGCCAGGATGTCCTCATTGACATCGACAAGCTTTTTGAAATTGGCAGGGCTGCTCAGGTTAAAGGTTACCAGAGAGCCTGGGTCATGAAAAGTCGAGAGCAAGGTTGCAGCCTGGCCGTTTCCTGCAATCGACAATCCTGACAAATAATGAACGCCTTCTGTGACTTTTCTGGTCTTCTTTCCCGTGGAGATAAAGTAGAGGTTGCATTGCCCTTTTTCAGCCATGAGATAGTAGACTCCAGAGCTGTCTGCAGCCCAGGTGACATCCGAAGGCGAGCTGGGAAGGTTTACCGCCAGAATATGCTTGTTTCCTCCGTCTTCATCCATGAGATAGAGGTTGGAGAGGTGGCTGGTAAAATTCTGGTCGTTGAAGCCAGTGTAGGCGATCAATCTTCCATCAGGCGAAATCCGAGGAGCCCTATCCGGGCCTTTGCGGTCGGTCAGAGCCTTTATCTCGAGGGTGTTGAGGTCGATGCAATAGATCTCTGAATCGCCGAACAGGTATTCGGCATCAGGCTTGCGAATAGCGCTGAAATATATCTTTTTCCCGTCTTTTGACCATTGCGGGTCGCTGTGGGGATAGTCTTCGGATGTCAATTGCCTTGGGGTTCCTCCGATTTCAGCATCGATAGTAAAAATATGGTCATCGCCTTTTGGCAGGAATCCCCTGCCGTCTGCTCTCCAGGATAGCCTGTCGATGAGCACAGCCGGCTCTGCCCATTTGGCGCCCTCTGGTTTCTTGGGAAGTTTAACCGGCAAAATTGGCTTATCATCAGGAACAAAGAGAGTGAAAGCCAGCTTTTTTCCATCCGGCGACCAAGTCAAATTCTGGGCAGAGCGCTCAAGGTGAGTGAGCTGCGCGATTTCGCGGGTGTCGAGCCAGAGGACATGAATCTGAGTTGTTTCGTCTCTGTCTGAAAGGAAAGCAATCCTTCTCCCGTCAGGCGACCAGATCGGCGAGAAATCCCTCCAGTTTCCTTGGGTGAGCTCGCGGATGCGGCTTCCCTCGATATCGACTATCCACAGGTTGCTCCTCGACTGGTCATTCTTCTTATCGACCCAGCCGCGGGTGAAGAGGATGTTCTTTCCATCAGGAGAGATGAGAGGGTTGGCGATGGATTCCATCTCCATGAAAGTCTCGCTGTTGAGCAATTTGTAATTTTTCTCAAGAGAGAACACAGCTCCTGAGGAGACAAGAAAGAGAAGCAAGTTGATTGTCATAAATTTGGCGATTGGCTTCATTGTCTAAACCTCCTTTTTTTATACAAACAATGAATATCGTTTCCTTGTAAATAAATTTATAATCGCATCGACTTTTTTCTGTTCCTTCTTTTAGACTCATTTCTTCCACATCATGCCGCACAGGTTGCGGGGCTTGATATCTTCTGGCTTGAGAGCATGGTTTCTGTGCCCCAGGATGAGCGGCACCTCAAAGATTCTTTGGGAAAGGCGAGGACTCTGGCCGAAGACGACCGGTTGGAGATTTGTCACACAGACCCTGACCACAGGAAAAACCATCTCTTTCCGGCTCAGGTCGACAACGATGACCTCAGCCTCGAATTCTTTAAGAATAGCGACGCAGCTGAGGATATTCTCCTTCAAATCGTCGGAAGAGAGGTCTTCGAGCGCGCTGAACTTTATTCTTTTTTCGCTCTTATCATAGAGATAAGAGATAGGGCCGGAATTCAACCACTGCTTATAATTTTCGCAGCGAGGATAGAGCTGAAGGGCTTCGGTCAATGCTCTGGATAGAGCAATTCTGGGGCTGAGATAGCAGCCTGATGCATAGCTATAAACAGGCTTATTTTTGCAGTTTCCCTTCAAAAAAATTCCGATGGAGGGGATGGGAATGTCGGTGGCGATGTTTTTTGCCCAAGCTTTAATGGCGCAACTGCTCAGCTCTCCAAAAAAGCGAGCAAGAGGCTCTTCATCGGCAAGGTCTGGCTCCAAATCGGGCATGACAAGGCGGTTGTATTCTATAATCATTCGGGCATCCCTCTCCACGACCTCCAAGAGGCCATGGAGTATGGCTTCTTCGAGGCAATTACCGGTAGCGAGGCCATTGGAATCAAAATCAGCAATATACTGAGATGGTCGACCGGCTGTGTAGGGCAAGAAGATAAAGTTTGCAGGAACGAGCACCGGCTCTTCGTAGGTCAGTGAATAACCCCAGATCCATTCAAGCTGAAGGTCAGGAGTATAACAGGAATCGCCAGGAAGGATGAAAAGAGAAGGGTCGCGAGCCTTGTCCTTGAGTTGATTGTAACTTGCTTCAACAACGGGCTCATCGCCGAATCTCTGAGCGCAGAACCTCTCGACAAACTCCATGGCCGCGCTTGCCGTGCATTGATTTTCAGAAAAGCCTTTTCCGATATGAATTTTATCAGCCTGGCTTCCTTCTGGAGAAAGAAAGTGAAAAATATAATAAGAAAAAGGCGTATTCTCGACCCATATCTGCTCTGAGGTAATCTCGAATCCAGTTGTGAGAAAAAGATTCTCAATCTTCCGCACTGTTTCTTCAGCGGTGACTGTGCGGAATCCATTCTCGGAATAGCGGATTGGCCTGGAATTTATCCGGATATCGGCTCTCTCTCCTAACATGACCCCTATTCTTTAACTATTCTCATCAAAGAGGGCTCAAGAAAAAATTTTATCCTTTTCTGTATTATATTTTTCTCAAAGTCTATGATTTATTTCTGATGAATATGACCGCTGCGGTTTTTAATTAGGTAAAGCCGCTTTATCTTTTTTCGCGGCTTAAGGCACTAGCTGCCATAGTTACAGCAGCGCCCTTCTCCGTCATTCTCTGCAGGCCTCTGATTTCCCGGACCTCCTTGCTGCTCATCATGACCTCAAACGGACTCGTTCCCCTGATGTCGGTATCCAGGCCAAAGCTCTCCCTGTCAGAGGTAAGGAGGATGAGCTGAACCTTTTTGTCCAAGAGGTTGGACATGTTGACTGTGATCGTCGTCGTTCCACTCAAGCCGATATTGGTTTTCGTGTCGGGAAGAAGGACGTACTCATTTGCCTTCATATCCTCGGTCCGGTAAACGACAGTACAGTATCTGTTGGCCTTGCCGGCAACTGTAAAAATCAAGTTCTTGCCCTGGCTTCGGACAGTCACTTTCTCGCCTTCTTCCTGCTTCTGCAAGAGCAGCTTGGGGTCTTTGTCCAATTGGCTGTAGTGCTTGGGAATATCTCCAATCTTGGCGATGGAGGAAGTGGTCAGCGCTAAGAGAAGGGTGTTTGAAGCATAGATGGAGGTTATGATCTTTGGAATCTTTCGTTTTTTCATAAGCTCCTTCCTTTTGTTTTTGTAAAGCCTAATTTCTATATCTATATAAAATGAAAAAATTAAAAGTCAAGTTGTTGTTCCTGCCTACCAGGCGATTCCGTAGTCTTCGCCGTAGTTGCTCGAGCCTCCCCACAACGTGCCGTGCTTCCAGTCGAAGTAAATGGCGTTTATCGGGCCTGAAGTGTATTTTCTGTATTCAACCTTGTAGCCCATGTTTTCTAGAATTTCTTTCACTCTCTGCGGTACTTTTTCATTGATCTGGAGCCTTGCCGGCGAAGATTCGTGGGAGCCGAAGGAGCTGCGCATCTGGAAGCTGACGATGTTCGGCGCTTCGCAGGCTTCCTGGACATTCATCCCGAATTCGACCACATCCAGGAAGAACTGGAGCATGTTCTGGTCCTGGCTATCCCCTCCCTGGACAGCAAATGAAAGGAAGGGCCTGCCGTCTTTTAGGGCGAGGCTCGGGGTCAAGGTGGCGCGCGGCCTTTTGCCAGGAGCAACCACGTTAAAAGGATTCTCAGCTTCATCCAGGACAAAGCTCTGCATGCGCTGGCTCATCCCGATTCCTGTGTTTCCGGCGATACAGGCTGGAATCCATCCGCCGCTGGGTGTGGCTGAAACAATCCAGCCTTCTTTGTCTGCAGCTTGGATCGAGGTTGTTCCGGTGAAGAAACTCTCCTCTAAAGCAATGTTCTCTTTTTTCTCAGGACCAGAAGTTGGGACGTTCAGCCATTTCTCAAGGAGATGAAGGTAGGGATTTTGCTTTCCCTCAAAAGGATAGGGGTCGCCGGGCTTGACGGCTGGGTCGTTGACATTCCAGTTCAATTTTTTCAGCCTTTCCTTGGCATATTCTTTGGATAAAAGACCTTTAATCGGCTCCTCAGGCGGAAAATAGGGATCGCCATAATAGAAATCCCTGTCGGCGAAGGCGAGGTTCATCACCTGATAGAGAGTCTGGATGTAGTTCACGCTGTTATAGCCCATTGATTTGAGGTCGATGTTCTCCAGCATATTGAGCATCTGAAGGAGAACCGGCCCCTGCACCCAGCAGGTCAGCTTGTAAACTTCGATTCCCTTGTAAGTGGTCATCACCGGCTCTTCGATGTGAACCTTCCAGCTTGCCAGGTCATCCATGGTTATCAGCCCGCCCTGCTCCTTGGAGCCGCGGACAAATTCCTGAGCGATATCTCCCTTATAAAAGCGGTCATAGGCAGCATAGATAGATTCTTTACGGTTTTTACCTGCAGCTAAGGCCGCCTGTTCGGCTTCGACCAGTTTCTTTAAAGTGGCTAAAAGGTCGGGCTGACTGAAGATTTCTCCAGCATAGGGAGCCTCGCGCTCCTCACCGAGATGAGGAAGCAGGACTTTCTTTGAATAGGGCCATTGCTTGATTCTTTGTTTATTTCTTTCGATGCTGTTGGCAAGCTCTTCTTCGACAGGATATCCTTCTGCCATCTGCAGCGCAGGCTCGAGAACCTGCTTGAGGCTCATCGTCCCAAACTCGGCCAGCATGACCAGCAGCCCTCCAGGAGTTCCTGGAGTCACTGCAGCCAGTGGGCCGTATTCAGGCGGATATTTCATCCCCTTTTCCTTGAAGAATTCAGGAGTCGCGCCGGTCGGAGCCGCTCCCAGGGCGTTTATGCCATAAACTTTTTTGGTGTGCGGGTTGTAGATTAGAGCCTGAGTCTCCCCTCCCCAGCTCAAAACATCATACATGGTGCAGACTGCGGCCAGCATGGCGCAGGCGGAATCTACGGCATTTCCTCCGCGCTCGAATATCTTGGCTCCAGCAGTGGCGGCCAGAGGTTTTCCAGTTATGGCCATCCAATGCCGGCCGTGGAGAACAGGCTTTTCAGTGCGGGAAGAAAAGATGTTGATTGAACCGAGAAGAAAAAGCATCAAAAGTAGGAATAGCTTCCAACCTCTGGTGATCGCTCTTCTCCCTGAAATCATCTCCTCTCCTCCTTTTCAAGCATATCTGTTTATTCAGTCTATTCTCCGCTCGGAGAATGTCAAGGGTTTGGGAAGGAGAGTAGGCATCCTAAATTCCATGATGATAATAAAATTGTGGCGTGGGTCCTGACACGGCATGCTCCCCGTCCGTCCTCGCTGCACCCATCCCCCGTGGGGCTTTTGGAGGGGGAACCGCTTCGCGTTCCCCCTTCCAACGCTTCGCTGCTTCCCCTTCTCGGACACCTGGAGGTGTCCTGCGACCAAAGGGGCATACCCCCTTGG
>CAZJXZ010000018.1:0-21126 GCA_964549955.1 uncultured Eubacteriales bacterium | reverse complement strand
ATCCTTAAAAACCCTAGAAGGAATTTTGGCACAGCAAACCTCCACCTGTGGAATTAAAACTTCATTGCTTTTCAGCTGGAGCTTTTCGATTTTTGCCCGGGGGCATCAGTTGAAACCGCGCGCAGAATATCGAGACGCGAACGAGCCGCAGGATCCAACTTGAAGACATTCTGAAGCCCTGCGCATGGATATTCTCCGCATTCCGCACAAGTGTGAAACGTTCTTTCAATAGCGCATTTTCGGATTGGGCACTGAGGACACCAGGAGAAGATCCTGCCGGTCTGAGTTCGACAACCGTCGCAATCATTAATTGCTTCCAAGGGAAGCTCTTGGCCATATAGCGCCGTGAACACTTTTGATATTGCTTTCCTAAAATTGGTTCTTTTGTCCGGCGATTCTTCAATGGTCGCCCAGTGAATGGGACATGCATCGCAAGCCAATCCGCAATAAGCGATATTTCCCTTCATCAGCTTTCTCCTTTCGGTCATCTTAATTGGAATTTCCTGCTGCCCAACATTGCCTTGAGATGAGAAGCTCCATCGCTTGCGCTGGCTTCTTCAGCTCCAAAACGTTGTTGGCTGCCTCACGAAAGCGTCAGCTCCTTCGACATTCGAACACACGGCAACTCCACGCCGGTGGGAAGTCGGTGCACGGTGGGACCTTCCTCAACGTATCCAGCTCTCCGGTAGAACGGCACTGAGTTCAGCGTGGCGGAGAGGTGCAGCTTCTTGAGTCCGACGGCGCGGGCCGCGTCCTCAAGGGAGCTCAGCAGCGCTCCTCCGATACCTTCACCCTGTCGCTCGGGCAACACATAGACGGCCTCGACCTCACCCCTGTCCTTATTGAGTTGACCGAACCCTATTATGCCGCTCGAATCCTCAGAGACCACGAGAAACCGGTCTCGAACCACCGCCACGTAGCTATCTGGAGACAGGAGCCCTGCCCAAGACGCTATCTGTTCCTCGGAATATGAGCGCGAACAGACCTCGCGGATCGCACGGACGTGCACACTCCAGATGCCTTGCCGATCATGGTCTGTCGCTCGGCGAATACTCAGCGTCATCCCCTCTAATGACCGCGGACGACTTCTTTGACCCTCATCAGCTGAACCTGATAGGAACGTTCCATCTCTTCCAGCCGGCCCGAGATGTAGCTTATTGTTTCTTTGATGCTCGGGATGAGGATATGCTCTAAGGCATTGACCCGGCGGCGGGTGACTTCAATTTCATGGGAGAGAAGCTCTACGGCTTTCCAGAGCTTGGCCATCTCCAGCAGGTCCTTGAGCAGCTCCCGGGTCTTCTTCAGCCCGATATCAAGCTCACTCTCTGTGCTCAGCAGGTTATAATCAGACAATTTAATCTCTTCGACTCCAAAGCTGGGGACGATGAGATTGAAAATCCTTTCTCTTTCCGCCTTCAGGCGCAACGTCCCTTCTGGTATGAGCTTCTCCAGGTCTTTGCCAGAGTTCCGCGTTCGGACAAGTGCAAAAGACAAGAAGACTTTTTCCAATTTCAGCCTGACCTGCTCCTGAAGACTGAAAAGCTGACGCATGAGCTGTAAGAAGCGACGCATGAGCTCTTCAAGCTTTTCTTTGAGGAGCTTGTGCCCCCTCTCAGCCAGAGTTAGACGCCTTCTCAGCCTCAGAAGCTCCATTCTGTTAGGATTGACAGCAAGTCTCATTTCTTATCTGGATAGTACTTTTCGAGATATTCCGGACGAATCCGCTTGAGCTCTGCTCTGGGAATTTTCCGCAGAAGCTCCCAGCCGAGGTCGAGTGTTCCAGTGACAGAGCGGGATTCAAACTCGCCCTGCCTGACAAACTCGTCTTCGAATAAGTCTGAAAACTTCAGATATAACTTGTCCATATCGCTCAGGGCTGCCTCTCCCAGGATCAAGGCCAGCTCCCTGGCTTCTTTTCCTCGTGCATAGCAGGCAAAAAGTTGATTGAGGACATCAGCGTGGTCTTCCCTCGTCTTTGCTTCTCCGATTCCTTTATCTTTAAGCCGGGAAAGGCTGGGAAGCACGTCGATGGGAGGGTAGATACCCTTGCGGTGGATCTCCCTGGAGATCATGATTTGCCCTTCGGTGATGTAACCCGTTAAATCAGCAATGGGATGGGTCTTGTCGTCCTCCGGCATAGTCAGGATGGGGATGAGAGTGATCGAGCCCTTTTTGCCCTTGATTTTTCCTGCTCTCTCGTACATCGAAGCCAGGTCGGTGTAAAGGTAACCGGGATAGCCTCTTCGGCCTGGAACTTCTTTCCTGGCTGCTGAAATCTCCCTTAGGGCCTCAGCATAAAAGGTCATGTCCACCAGGATGACCAGCACGTGCATATCCAATTCGAAGGCAAGATATTCGGCACAGGTCAAGGCTAAACGCGGGGTGGCAATTCTTTCGATCGGAGGCTCATTAGCCAGATTAAGAAAAAGGACAGCCCGCTCCAGTGCTCCTGTATTACGGAAATCTTCGATGAAGAAGTTTGCTTCCTCGAAGGTTATCCCCATCGCGCCAAAAACTACGGCAAACTTCTCCTCTTTCCCCAGAACCGCTGCCTGGCGGGCTATCTGAGCAGCAATCCGGGCGTGGGGAAGGCCGCTTCCTGAAAACAACGGAAGTTTTTGCCCGCGGACCAGAGGATTCATGCCGTCGATGGACGAGAGCCCGGTCTGGATGAACTCAGAGGGATAATCCCTGGCATCCGGATTTATAGGGCTTCCGTGGATATCGAGCATTTTTCTGGCTATTATCTGCGGGCCATTGTCCCTGGGCCTTCCTGAGCCGTCGAAGACGCGGCCGACAATCTCCTCTGAAACACCGAGCTGCTGGGAACGGCCCAGAAACCTCACCCGCGACTCGTCCACATCAAGGCCAATGGTGCCTTCAAAGACCTGGATGACCGCTCTCTCGGTGGAAACATCGAGCACAGTTCCACGGCGCAGAATTCCTTCTCCGCTTTCAATCTCCACCAGCTCCCCGTATTTCACATCCTCGATTTTTTCAACGATCACCAGAGGGCCGACGATGTTGGAGACTGTCAAATACTCTTTATACATTTGGTTCACTCATCCCTTTTTTCTGTGAAAGTCCTCCAAAAGCTTTCTCGACTTCGATATAGGTCTCGAGCATAGCCACATCCTCTTCTGGCAGGTATTTCATTTTCGAAATATTTTCTCTGATGCTCAGGGACAAAATCTCTTTCAGGCTTTTCTCTTCTTCGAGGGCCTTAAGAGCTGAATTATGAAAATGGAGAATCGTGCGCAGCATCAGGTACTGCTTGCGCAAAGAGGTATAGGTATCCTGAGGATGGAAGGCATTCTGATGTAGAAAATCCTCCCGAATAGAGCGAGCTGATTCAAGGACAAGCCTTTCCCTGGACGAAAGGGACTCAATCCCCACCAGCCGCGCAATTTCCTGCAGCTCGGATTCTTCTTCGAGAAGCTGCATGGCCTGCTGTCTTAGGTCGGTAAATTCTTCAGCAACCTTTGTGTTCAGATAATTCTTGATGTTCTCCGCATAGAGGGAATAGCTCAGGAGCCAGTTTATAGCGGGAAAATGACGCATGTTGGCCAACCTGTCATCCAGAGCCCAGAAGACTTTAACCACCTTGAGCGTGGCCTGGACAACCGGGTCGGATAAGTCGCCGCCCGGGGGAGAAACAGCGCCGATGACGCTCAAGGCACCCATTCTTCTGTCTGAACCCAGACAAACCACTTTTCCTGCTCTCTCATAAAATTCTGCGATGCGGCTTGCCAGGTAGGCTGGATAACCTTCCTCACCCGGCATCTCTTCCATCCGTCCTGAAATCTCCCTCAGAGCTTCTGCCCAGCGGCTCGAAGAATCAGCCATAAGAGCCACGGAGAAGCCCATATCGCGGAAATACTCGGCGATAGTCATGCCGGTGTAGATCGATGCTTCCCTGGCCGCAACCGGCATGTTTGAGGTGTTGGCGATAATAACTGTCCGCTCCAGAAGAGGGCGGCCGCTTCTAGGGTCTTTCAGCTCAGGAAAACTCAGAAGAAGGTCGGCCACTTCATTCCCTCTTTCGCCGCAGGCGACAAAAACGATGATTTGAGCATCGGCCCATTTGGACAGCTGATGCTGGACAACAGTCTTTCCGCTGCCAAATGGCCCGGGAACACACCCTGTTCCACCCTTTGCCAGAGGAAAAAGGGTATCAAGGACTCTCTGCCCTGTGGACAGGGGCTCATCAGGCATGAGACGTTCGTGAACTGCCCTGTTTCTTCGAATCGACCAAGTCTGGAGCATGGAAATCTCTTTGACTCCCTTTTTGGTCTGGATGCGGGCCACAACCTCCTGGACATTGAATTTGCCTTTTTTGACCTCGACCACCTTTCCCCCTGCTCCAAGAGGAACCATGATTTTATGCTTGACGAGCGGGGTTTCCTCGACTTCGCCCAGAAAATCTCCTTCGGCTAGCTCCTGGCCTTTGCTGACAAGAGGAATGAACGGCCACTTCTTTTCCCTGTCAAGGGCTGGAAGTTCAACGCCGCGGGAGACAAAGTCCCCTTTTCGGCTCCTTATGACATCCAGGGGTCTCTGGATTCCGTCATAAATGGAGCTGATCAAGCCAGGACCCAGTTCCACGCTCAAAGGCCGGCCGGTCAATACCACGGGTTCCTCAGGGCCAACGCCTGTTGTATCCTCATAGACCTGGATAAAAGCCTTGTCTTCTTTGAGCTCGATAATCTCTCCGATGAGGCCCAGCTTCCCAATCTTGACCATGTCATACATTTTGGCCCCGGCACAGCCTGAAGCCACAACCAAAGGGCCTGCGACCCGAATAATCTTACCTATCTTATCTTGTCCCATTGTTTTCCCTCTTTTTGACCAAGGAGTCAGAACCTGTGGCCTTGATGGCAACGTCCTTTATCAGCTTTTCCAGATAGCCGGTGACCTGACGATAATCGGAAAATCCAACCACCACAGGACAGAATTTCTCTCTCAAGGCTTCTCTTTCCGGTTTCAAAGCTTCAAATAGGCTCTCGTGCAGGAAGCAGACGGCATAATTTTCCTGTTTGAGGGTCTCCATAATGTCTCTGGCCTCGCCTGTGCTCAGCGGAGAAAAAACCTTTATTCCCATGGCTCTAAAAGCGAAAACAAGGTCTGCGTCGCCGATAACAGCCACTTTATCAAACATAGGTTTCGCTTATCCTTTCCTTGAGAATTGCAGAAGGAATCTGAGTGAGCTTCCCGATTCCGACCAGCCTCACCAGGCTCAACTCTCTTTTTTTGGCCAGCCCGTAGGCCAAGACCGGCTCAGGTCCAAAAACAATATGCTTTGCCCTCTGCAGGTGCTTCATCAAAAAATCCTCGATTCCGCGCTCGAGCGGGATAAAAGTCTCCTCCTCCTCAAGAGTATCAGTGGCCTTGGTCCAGAGCTCCCCGTAAGGAGTGGCCTGAATTTTTTCCCCGATTTCGGAGAATGATAGAGAAAAATTCTGGAGGAAAATCTTCTCCTCCAGAAAACCTCCTTCAAGAATCAGATTCTCAAGCTTCTCTCTTGAAAGGCCAGAGTATTTTATCCGGCAAAAAATCTTGATATTGGCCAAATCTATTCTGTGCCGGAGATAGTCTCTGATAAAACCATAACCGCATCCTTGAGCCAGCGATATCGCCTTAGGAGAGCGTTCGTCAAGGTCAAAAATCCTCAAGAGGTCTTTTTCAAGGAGAAGCTCGCTCATCAAAACCCTCAGGCTCTTTATTTCCTTTTCAAGGTATTCATCCAACGCTTCCGAATCTTTTAACTCGACTATCTCTTCTGAGAAAGTTCCTGCGTCGAAAATAATTTTCACTGCGGATTGAAAATCATTCTCGTCTGCCGCTTGTCTGAAAACGGCCTGGCTGACCAGCTTCTTCTCCAGCGCACGCACCTTGCCGACCGCAAAGGCGTAATCGAGTCGGGAAGGCTTTTTCATATCTTCAAGGCCTCCATGATTTCACTCTCAAGCCTGGAACGGAGCTCTTCCTTGAGCCTCGCCTCATCGTAGGGCTCTTCCTTTTCTCCATCCTTCAGGATGATTTTTTTCATCAGCCCTCCTCCCTTTAGGGCACTCTTCTGAAAAACCCTGTCGAGGACTTCATCGATGAACTCTTTCTTGAGCGCGAGAATCTTGAGCTTCTTTTCTAAGCGGGCTTGGGTGACGATGCGGCTGGCTTCAAGCTGACCCTGTCTTTCCGCCTCTTTTTCCAGGGCCTTCCCAGCTTCTTCGGCTTCCCTGCGGGCGCTGTCTTTAATCTCATCCGCCTTTTTCTGGCTTTCGAGGATGATTCTATCCGCCTCGGCTTGGGCATCGTCGATGATTTTCTTGAGAATCTTCTCCAAGCTCATGGCTCAATCCTTCAGAGTTTAATGCCGTTAAGAAGAAGGATGGTGATCAGCAAACCCAGGACAGCATACGTCTCAACAAGGGCTCCCAAGACGAGAGGCTTTGTCATCTCCTTGGGCTGCTTGGCCACCATGTAAATCCCGGAGGCGCAGACTTTGCCCTGATGAATGGCAGAAATAAGGCCGGCAAAGGCCACGGGAAGGCAGGCGATGAGAATCTGCAAACCCTGGTGGACAGGCGGAACGATTAATTTTCCTGCGGTCACACCCAATTTCAATATGACCAGAAAGCCGCTCAAAAATCCATAGATGCCCTGAGTGCCGGGAAGAGCCACCAGCAGAAGAAGGCTTCCGAACTTTTCCGGGTCTTCACTCATCACGCCGCTTGCAGCTTGACCGGCAAGCCCAACTCCGATGGCCGACCCTATCCCGCCAAGGATAACGGCAAGAGCTCCTCCTAAAAATGCATAAGTTAAACCCAGCTCCATAATATTGACCTCCTCAAATTCTCGTCGAATAAATCTATTCAGATAAACTCAACATACTTGCTCTCAAGGTTGAAAGGCTTGAATGCTTTTCCGCCAGATTTGAAGAATTGCCTGAAGAATTCGACAAATTGAAGCCGCATGGAATGAACAAAAGCACCTAAAAAGCTGATAGCCAAGTTAAACATATGACCGCCGATAAAAATCAGAGCAGCTGCGAGCCAGCCTACCCATGGAATTCCAAGCGCTGTCTGACAAAGGGTATTGACCACCATGGCTATTACCGTTGTCCCAAGACCCAGAGCCAGAAGACGCGAATAAGAAAGAACATCGGATATGTAGCGAGAAATGTCATAAAGGCTGTAAAGCCCGCCGAAGAATCGAGCAAAAGGATTGCGGCTGGGCGAGGCGAAGAAGACAATCCCGGCTGCGCCTAAAAGAGATGAGATTCCCCAGACGGAATTCCTGGTCAGCCCGTAGAGTGATAAGGAAGGGAGGAGCAGCAGCCATCCTCCTTGAACAAAGATGGACTGGAGATATTGTTTATTCTTTATTCCTTCAATCATGTTGATAAGCGTTCCGAACCAGACCTGAATGAAGCCCAACGCCAAAGAAAGATACAGAAAGGAAAGCGGATCCTGAAGAGGGTCGATAATCATCAGTCGGCGGACAGGGAATCCAAACCAGCCGCCAAAAAGGGTGCCGAGAAAGACATTGGCTATTCCTAAGATAAGAAGCAGCTTCAAGAACTGAAGCAACCCGCCCTTTGGCTTGGCAAACTGGATAAAGAAAAGACTGGCCAGGGCGACGAGCAGGCCGTAACCTGCCTCGCTGACGCACAGGCCGACAAAGAGTAAAAAAAAGGGGGCCAAAAGAAGCGTAGGGTCAAAGGCTCCATGTCGAGGCAGTCCATAGAGCTTGGTCACAAGCTCAAAAGGCCTGCCAGGCTTTGGATTCTCCAGAATAACTGGCGGGTCTTCTCCGCCAAGAGGCTCTCGCGAATAAATCTCAATCATCTCTGAATAAGGCTTGAGTTTGGATTTGAGCTTCTTCATTTCAGAAGAGCAAATCCACCCTTCCAGGATAAAAGCCTGCTCCGTCTCGCCGAGAAGACGAGAGGAGCATATTTTCTTTTGTTCATTGAGAAGAACATCATAGACGAGCATTAGCTTTTCGCGATGGACAAAAAATTTCTGCCCTTCTCTATCCAGGTCGTCGAGTTTCTTTCTCCATTCCTCTATCTCCACATCAATTTTTTCGATGACATCTTTCACTCTGTCTTGTGCAGCGGCCCTTTTTATCACAGGCTCGGTAAAATAGAGCGGAACAAAGTTTAATTCCTTGAGGAGCTCGCCGAAATGCTCTTTCTCCTTCCTGGGATAGATGAGCAAAAGATAAAGCTTTCTTCTATCACGGTTGATGAGTTCATGCCAGAGAGCCTCATCCTCAGCCAGCTTGATTAAATCTTCATATCGGGACGGCGGCAGCGTGCCGACGAGCACTTCCACCGAATCTGCCCGCTTGAACAAATTGAGGGGCAATTCTAAGCCTTCAAGCGGCAAGAGGAACTCCTTCTCTTTATCCAGGAATCTTATCCTAGAAATCAGCTCATTCTTCTCTTCTTCCAGCTTTTCGGTCCCGGCTAAAACCGAAAGGTACTGAAACTTTAAAACTTCGTCTCTCTTCTGACGATCAAGGCGAGGCTTCTGATTTAAAATCTTTTTTAAAAAACCACCTTTTTCCCGCTTAGAAAAAAGCTCCAGAACAGAAGACAACCGATGAAGACGATGCTCAATCTCAGAGACCTCAAGCGATGAGGATTTGAGCTCTAGTTCTTCGATGTTCGTTCTTTCCAGGTGGAGAAGCCCTTCTTCCTGGAGAGAGGAAAGGATTTTCATCATGATGCTGCTATGAGCGACGATCTCAACTTTCTGGACTTCAGCGATGGCCATGAATTAAAAATTCCTCACTTTAAAAAATGTCTTATCTTTCCTGCGACTTTTTCAACGACCTGCGGAATGAGCGCTTCAGCGTTGCGCCTGATGGACGCCGCTTCCTCCTCTATCTTCATCCTGATTTTTTCTGCTTCACTCTTAGCCTGGCTGACCAAAGAATTCTTCCTCTCCAGAGCCTTTTTTCTGGTTTGATTCAAATAATTCTCCTTGATTTTCTTGGCCTCTTCGTAGGCATCTCGGATTACTTTTGAAGAAGCCCGCTGCTGAGCATCATTGACAATTTTCCGTGCTTCTTCTTCCGCCGCTTTGATTTTCTGAAGCGCTTCTAAAGCTTCACTTTCTTTTCTCTCTTGGCTCATTCTGAACACCCTGTCTCATGATGTACTTAATTCCCGATAAATTTCTTCTCATAAAATTAATTCTTTGGTTTTTCCTTCCTGCATCTATTCAAGAAAAATTTAAGTAACCTATTATAGCCAATGGTCTTTTATTTTTAAAGAGAACAAGCAGAAAAGGGGACACTTCCCTTTTTCTAATAACGGAGACGACACAATGACAATTAAAAAAAGCGGACTGTC
The DNA here is from genome assembly GCA_964549955.1 of uncultured Eubacteriales bacterium. GTDB lineage: Bacteria > Acidobacteriota > Aminicenantia > Aminicenantales > Aminicenantaceae > CAZGMN01. Next base: position 11,762 of record CAZJXZ010000018.1, on the reverse strand, counting down.
CCCTTTTCTGTTTTAACGTCTTCCCTTTGCCTTGGTCCCCTCCTTTCTCATTGTCAGGATGATCAGCGCGATGAATCCGCCCCAGTTGATGCCCAAGAGAATAGCCATCCAGATGTAGGTTTTCAGCATCAGTCGACCTCCTGAGGAGAGCGTTTGACCCATTTGATAAGAACCTTATTGGCCATCAGGACGATGACCATCAGGATAGCCCATTGGACGATAATTGTCATCGTGGTGAAGGTGCTGAAAGGCTTCCACCAGATCTTGGGATTGTCAACAATCCCCTTGTAGAGCCACCAAGCTGTCAGCCCCAGAAAGATTAGCGGCGAGATATAGGTGATAATGAAGCTCCACCACGGCCCCATCTTGATGTCCGCAGTGGGGTTAATGAGCTCATTCCGAATTCTATCGGCCTTATAAGTTCTTACAGCGAGGATGACGAAGAAGCCGCTGACCAGCAGGGCTACTCCCCAGACCCAGTCCTGGTTGTCAAGAAAAGACGGAAAAACAGCGGATGGTATCCCGAGGGCGAAGGTGCCGATGACGACGAACAGTGTGCTTTTCTTACGACTCCAGCCCGCGTCAATGAAAGTCTTGACCCCTAGCTCGACCTCAGCGATGAGAGAGGTGAAGGCGGCAAAGACCATGGCCAGGAAGAAGATGGGCGCGATGATGAATCCCCCAGGCATCTTGGGAAAGAGCTGGGCCAGGGAGATGAATGTCAATCCGGTGTTTCCGCCCGCCATCGCGGCATTTGCCGATTCGAGGTTTGGCGAGAGCGCGAAAATAGTCGGAATGATGGCCAAGCCTGCAAGCAAGGCCGCTGTTTGGTCTCCGAATCCCACCATCATGCAGTTCTGGGAGATGTCCTCCTTGCGGCTGGTATAGACGGCGTAGGTGAGGAGCAAGCCCCAGCCAGCGCCCGTGGACCAGGCCGACTGGGTGAAGGCCTGAAGCCAGGTCTCGGGCTTGCCCAGCTTGGACCAAACCGGCACAAACATATAGGTCAGGCCCTGGCCAGCGCCCACGAGCGTAACCGAACGGACCGCGGCCACGATAAGGAAGACGAAAAGGGCGGGAACCATGATCTTCGAGACACTCTCGATGCCGCTCTGAATGCCTTTATAAATGATGAGGCCGCAGAGACTGATGGCGAGAAAGTGAAAGAAAAGGTTTTGCCAGGAATTGTTGTGGAATGAACTCCAGAGAGCCGCCGTGTCCACGCCCTCCTTGAAAGCACCGGACATGGCCAGGGTAAAGTACTTGATGCACCAGCCTGTGACTACAGAATAATAGAAAGTGATGAGCATGCAGACTGAAACCATTCAGGCGCCCATCCATGTGAATTTTTTTCCTAAGAAGTCACGGAAGCCGCCGATGGGCCCAAGCCGTGTCTTGCGACCTATGGCCATCTCAGCCATAAGCAGCGGAAGCGACCATAGAAACAGGGCAGAGGTGTAGGCAAGGATGAAGGCCCCGCCGCCATACTGGGCTGTCATGCGCGGGAATCGCCAGATGTTCCCGGTGCCGACAGCCATCCCGATAGCAGCAGCCAAGAATCCCCATCGCGATACGAACTTTTCCTTCTGGCTCAAAGCAAGGACTCCTCGTTCAATAAAAAAATGAATAGAGATAGATCAGTGCGTTGCAAGATATCGGCAAAGCTACAAAAAGACGCTTGAGACCGACGCTCATTAACACACGAGCCATTATACGTATTGGAAGAAGGGTGCGCAACAAAATCTAAAATTCTTAGGGACCCGCAACTGCTAAGCATTGATTTGTTGTTTGGGTTTCTCTTAGGGCAAAAACCCAGGGTAAAGATAATAGGTGCGGAAATCCAACTTTCTTTTAGCGGCTTTTCTTTCCAGAATCCGAAAGGGGGACTTGTAATCAAAGAGAGAAGACTTGAAGAGGACAAAAACACCGGTGGCCATGACATCGGGGAAAAGGGACAAGTCCATTCCTTTCTCTAGATGGATGACAAGATTGACTCCTGCCGCCAGAAAAGCCTTGAGTTGATCCAAGAACAGAATCGTATTTTCCGTCTGGGGAAGGTCCTGATCGGAAACATGAATCCAGGCTCCATTTCTTCCAAGCTCGCTGAATGAAGGCTCCAACAGGCCGTGATGATAGTAAACTAGCCAGCTCCTGCCCTTCTGGCAGGTAAAAGCCAATTCGCTGAGTTGAGAGAGGTCTCTTGGCTTTTCTCTATTCGTGATATGGAGATAGATTCCGCATCTTCCCATTTCCTGGAGCTCAGAAAAAGTAAAACGACTCTTCTCCTTGCTCAGCTCTAAAGGACCATGATGAAAATAGGCAACATAAGCCCTTCCTCTATTGCAAGCTTTATTGACAAGCTCTAACTCAGAAAAATCAGCCCTTGCTTCATCCGAAGTGTAGAAATCTGCGCCTTCTTCTCCAAGCCATTCGAGCTGAAAACGGTCGAGCTTTCCGGAATCGGCCAGACGAAAGCGGGAGCCTCTTTGCCGGCAAATCTTGACTGAATCCAAGAGCACAGAGAAATCATACTGGTCATCCCTTACTGTGAGATCCCTTCCTTCTTTAGCCAGCGAAAGAAGATCAAAAGCTCTTTCCGCTGAATCTTTTTGTTCTTTCAAGCTTTTCTCTTCCATATCAACAGCCCTGTCGTCAGGTCATCTCTCCATAACCTTTAACCAGGCGCCGATTAATTGGCGCTCATTATACCATATGAATCAAAAAAATAATGCCGAGTCTTAGGGATGCATACCTAAATTAAAATGATTGTAAGGGTGACGTGCTGGAGGTGAGGACGCCCCCATGAAGCCTGACCGGGCACGGTATACATGAAAATTTAATTTAATTGAGATCAGGCTGAGTGGTTCGAAGACCGTATGGAAGGCTGAGCGGGCATGGTTCCTCGACCGAAGGGAGAGGAGAGCGAAGCCTGGAATCGAGCCGCTTTTGACTCGCTGGGGCAAAAGCGGCGTGTCTTCGAACCACTCAGCCTGATCTCAGCATGTCACCCTCCTTGAAAAAAAAGAGCTTATCTTTTATCATCTTGCCTATAACCGGCAAAAATGAAAGAATGTGTTGTTCTTTTTTCCAGCGGTATCGACTCGACGACTCTCCTCTACTGGTCTCTCAGCCGCTACAGAAAAGTCTTTGCCTTGACTTTCGATTACGGCCAGCGCCATAAAATTGAAATAAAAATGGCGCGAAAGTCTGCTCGAAAGCTCGGCGTTCCTTTGAAAATTCTAAGAGTCGACCTCAGACAAATCGGGGGCTCCTCCCTGACCGATGACAACCTTGCTTTGCCTGAGTTCAAGAGATCGAACGAAATCAAGGCAAGAGGCATCCCCCCGACCTATGTCCCTTTCAGAAACGGCATATTCCTTTCCCTGGCCGCAGCCTGGGCTGAAGTCGAGGGAGTCAAGGAGATTGTCTGCGGCTTTAACGTCATCGACTCCCCAAACTATCCTGACACCAGAAAGCCGTTCGTCAAGGCCATGGAAAGAGCCATAAACCTAGGGACAAAAGCCTGCTTCTCCCCTGAAAAAATCAAAATCACAGCCCCTTTGGTTAATATGAAGAAATCAGAAATCATCAAAAAGGGATTATCCCTCGGGGCCGACTACTCTTACTCCATTTCATGTTATGCTGGAGGAGAGATTCCTTGCGGGAAGTGCTCTTCCTGCATTCTACGTCAAAGAGCCTGGGAGGAAGCCGGAGAAAAAGACCATCTGCTCCTCAGGCTAAAGAAAGAAGGAAAAATATGAGCTGGACTTTAAGAGTCAAAGACAAATTTCAGGCAGCGCATTTCCTAAAAGAGTACAAGGGAAAGTGCGAAAAAATCCATGGCCATACTTTTCAAGTCGAAGTTGAGGTCGAGGCAACGACGCTCGATAAAACAGGAATCAGCATCGATTTCGCCAGAATAAAGGAAAAGCTCTCTGAGATCCTGCCTGACCACACTCTCCTCAACGAAGTCTATGATTTCAGCCCCTCAGCTGAAAACTTGGCCCGTCATTTCTTCCTCGAGCTGAAAAAACACTTTCCGCTGAAAAGGGTGACGGTCTGGGAATCAGAAGATGCCTCAGCCACATATTCTGAGAATAGCTGAGATCTTTCCCTCCATTCAGGGTGAAGGGCTCAGACAGGGCGAAGCCACCCTCTTCATCCGCCTTTCAGGATGCAACCTCTGCTGCTCCTTCTGCGACACGAAGTACGCCTGGAAGAGAGGACGGGAGTATTCGACAGACCAAGTTCTGAAGGAGGCGAAAGAAATTAGGCGTCGTTTCCCAACGCGCTGGGTATGCCTCACAGGAGGCGAGCCGCTTATCCAGGATATTGGCTCTCTTGTTTGGCGCCTGAAAAAAGAAGATTTCAAGATTCAGGTCGAAACCAACGCCACTCTCTACCGTAACCTGCCTGTCGATTGGTATTCCATCTCCCCCAAGCCAGAAAATTATTTCATCCAGCCTGAATACCGAAGAAAGGCAAAAGAAGTTAAGCTGGTTGTCACAAAAAATTTGAGAATCGAGCTCATCAAGAGACTGAGAAAAAGATTCCCGGAGAGAACGCCGATTCTTCTTCAACCGCAATCCAACAGGAAATGGAGCATGGAGCTGTCCGTGAAATTGCTAAGCCAGGCTCTAAAGGCTGGCCTAAATAATGTCAGGCTGTCTTTTCAGCTCCACAAGGTCTATGGCTTGCGCTAGGAGGTCTCTCGGCACAAAGGAGGTGACTTTCCTCATTTTTTTCTTGATAAAGACTCCTTTAAACGCTGTTTATCATCGAAAGTCACCCCTAGAGAGGAGAAAAATCGACAAAAATCACCTCAAAATTCACCATCAGAGGCGATTGATGTCTTCTTCTCTTTCTGCCAGAATGCCAATTGCCTTAAGATATAGAGGTCTGTCTCAAGAGTCATAAGCGGCTGAATGAGTTTGAAGCTTTAGAAAAGTTGAATTCAACTCAACAAAAAAGACTTCGATGAGAGAAAAAATTATCATCCCCTGGCCTGTCATCGCTTCTGCCCTCTTTGTTTTTATCTTCACCAACCTCTTCTCCTATTTTATCTTCAGCCACATTCCTCATATCAATGACGAGATCGGTTACTTATTTCAAGCGAAAACATTCAAGAGCGGAAGACTCTATTCTGTCTCCCCTTGCGCAAAAGAATTTTTTAACTTTTCGCACATCATCAATAACGGCAAATGGTATAGTCAATACACGCCCGGCCATCCCTTTCTCCTGCTGTTGGGTCTGTTCGCAGGGGCACCCTGGATAATCAACCCTCTTTTGGCATCCCTTTCGATTTTTCTTTTTTATTTTTTAGGAAAAGAAATCTATGACGACCGAGCCGGCCTGCTCACCGCTATTCTTGCTTCTATCTCTCCCTGGTTTCTGGTGATGTCTTCCACTCATCTCTCCCACACCAGTTGCATGTTTTTCTTTGCTCTATTTCTACTTTTTCTATTTCGTTCTTTCGACAAGCCGTCTGTGATCAACGGCTCTCTGGCAGGGCTTGGGCTGGGGATGGCCTTTCTTATCCGGCCCTATACGGCCCTGTTGCTCTCAGTCGTCTTTCTGATACTTTACGCAGCAAAATTATTCAAGAATTTCAGAAGAATTTCAAAAAACTCAATGGCCTTAGGTTTAGTTGTCATTCTTTTAATATCGATTCTGCTCCTCTATAACAAGATAACAAACGGCAATTTCTTCGCTATGGGATACGAGACTCGCTACGGAGAGAATCACGGAATAGGTTTTGGCAAAACCGGCTACACGGATATAGCCCACACGCCATTCTTGGGCATAAAGCAAATCACCCGCTACATAGGAAGTCTTAATAAACACTTGTTCGGCTGGCCTCTATCGTCTTTCTTTGCCATATTTCCTTTATTTTTCTTCACTAGAACAAACCCTAACTATAGAAAAAAGGACCTCATTCTATTCTCAGGCTTCCTCTTCCTTCTTCTAGGCCTCTTCTTCTACTGGGGAACCTATATCTTGATCGGGCCGAGGATGGTCTTTGAGGCAACGCCCCTTCTCTTCCTGCTCAGCGCAAGAGGGCTGACTGAAATTCCAAACCTTATCACTGCCAAGTTCAAGAAAATCAATCAGGCAAGGCTTAAGAAGGTTATGGTATCAGTCTTAATAGTTTTCGTCGCCTTTGCCTTCTTTATTCATCTTCCCAGATATATATCGCCTCCTGATATGGAGTGGTACTTCGACGGATTTCCCAAGGGTTACGCCACTGCAACTCCTTGCCTCCATCGCACACTCCAATCTCTAGCTCTCCAGAATTCCCTGGTCATCATCAAGGTTATTTACCATCCCATAGAATTCTTTCCTTACGGCTGGTGGGGGTCTGGATTTCTCCACAACGACCCTCGATTAGAAGGAAATATCATCTATTGCCGGGATAAGGGAAGCGATTATCTGGATCTATTCCGATGTTTCCCTAATAGGAGAATCTATCTCTATTTTGGGACGCTGGAGCGAGGAATGCTCATTCCCATGAAAGCGGAGGCGAACGAGATTATCTACGGAGACCCGATTTCTTTTGATTCCCCTGCAAAAAAATACATCGAATTGGTCGATGACCCCAAAAAATTTTTCAAACCCTACTCCGCTGAATTCGAAAACTTCCTGGATAAAATCTACAAGCAGAATCATTTTTATGAGATAACTGTCGCCGAGCTCATCGAACAGGGCACTCTTCTTCAAAACAAAAGGAATTTTGAAGAAGCCGCCTTTTACTTTGAGGCCGCCCTTCAAATCGAAAAGCAACCGCAAATCAGGCATCAAATTCTGAACCTCCTCAGCGTTTGTTATCTCAAGGAGGGAAAGAACGAGGAGGCAAGAAAAATCATGAGCAGGATTGTTAAATTCAAGAGTAGCAAGTTATTCCACATTTTTCCAGAGAAAGGTTTCTAATAGAAAGGAATTAGCTAAAATGTCATTGCCAGAAACGAACCCAGGTGACAAGCCGACGGCGTCATCTCCAGGCGCAAAGCGTCGTGGCGATCCGAGGAAGTCGTTTCGAGGCACGGAGTGCCGTGGCAATCTCATCAATATGAGGTTGCCGCGTTCTTCGCGCCGGCAATGGCAATATAAAGGCACTTAATGCTTTGGTAATGGGTTAAAAGGTCGGAAGATGAAGGTCATGATATTTGGCGCTGGACCGGCAGGGCTGACTGCAGCCTATGAAGCTTGCAAAAATGGGTTAGAGCCGTTAGTCTTTGAGAAAGACAAGGATGTTGGCGGGATTTCCAGAACAGTCAATTACAAGAATTACCTGTTTGACATCGGAGGCCACAGATTTTTCACCAAATACGAAGAAGTCAGAAGAATCTGGAATGAAATCTTGCGAAAGGATTTCATCACTAGACCCAGATTGTCGCGAATTTACTACAATAATAAATTCTTTTACTATCCGCTGAAGCCTCTCAATGCCTTGTTCAATTTGGGCTTGGCCAATTCTTTTCTGGTCGTTTTAAGCTATGTTTATTCTCAGCTCAAGCCATACCGAGACGCCGCCAACTTCGAGCAATGGGTATCGAACAAGTTCGGGAAAAGATTGTTCAACATCTTTTTTAAAACATACACCGAGAAGGTCTGGGGAATATCCTGCCAGGAGATTCAAGCGGACTGGGCTGCGCAGAGAATCAAGAGTCTGTCACTGGGAAAGGCCGTATTGAATTCGCTCGGATTTGTGGCTAAGGGCCGGGTGACAACTCTCATCGATGAATTTCAATACCCGAGAAAAGGACCTGGCCAGATGTGGAACAAGGCCAAGGAGCTGGTCGAAAACAAAGGAGGGAAAGTCAGTCTTGAATCTCAGGTGGTGCAGTTGAATCGAAAAGGAAACAAAATCATCTCTGCCTTGGTCAGGAGCAACGGGACTTCAGTGGAGATAAGCGGAGACCATTTTCTCTCGACCATGCCTTTACGGGAACTTGTCCAGGCCATCAAACCCGCGGCGCCGAACGATGTCCTCAATGCCGCTCAAAAGCTCAGATACAGGGACTTTTTCACGGTGAGCTTGATTATCGACAAGCCTTTCATCTTCCCTGACAACTGGATATACATTCACTCGCCGGAAGTCAGAGTGGGGCGCATACAGAATTTTAAAAACTGGAGTCCGGAGATGGTTCCAGACCCTCAGACAACAACCCTTGGACTGGAATATTTCTGCTTCGAGACAGATGAGATATGGAAAAGAGACGACAGCGAACTTATCAAGCTCGGCACAGAAGAGATCGGCAAGCTTAAGTTTGCTACAAAAGAAGAAGTTATTGACGGAATGGTCATCAGGTCGCCTAAAACCTATCCCATTTATGACAAGGGCTACAAAGAAAGGATTGAGACCATAAAGAATTACTTGTCTCAAATCGAAAACCTGCAAACCATGGGACGGAACGGTCTTCACCGCTACAACAATCAAGACCATTCCATGCTGAGTGCCCTAGCGGCCGTGCGCAACATTCTGGGCGAGAAGCATTCGGTCTGGGAGATTAATGTTGATGATGAATACCACGAAACCATCGAACGAAGAGAATAAAAATGTCCGCGAGACAAGAAGAGGAATAAGACGAACCCAAGGAGCAATGGGATGATAAGCTCGATCAGCAACCGCATTAGCTCTCTTTTCTTCGCCAAGAGCGATAAAACCTCTATTCAGCTCCTCAGGTACACCTTCGTCGGCGGTATTGCCTATGCTGTGGATTTCGGCTCTCTCTTTTTCCTGACAGATGTTGTCAAAATCCATTATTTAACCTCGGCCGCCATCGCCTTTATCTTAGGACTTGTGACCAATTATACCCTGAGCATTTTCTGGGTCTTCTCCAGAAGAACTCTGACAAGCAAGCAGATGGAATTCCTGGTATTTGCGATTATCGGCTTGGTCGGACTCGGACTCAACGAAGGAATCATCTGGTTTTTTACGGACTTGGCTCATTTTCATTATTTGATATCCAAAATCTTCTCTGCAGTTGTTGTCTTCTTCTGGAATTTTTTTGCGAGGAAAAAAATTTTATTTAGCTAAGGATAACTCAAAAAGCAAATGAAGACGGCAAGATATTCTCATCAACTGACGACTCTGGTCTTCTCGCTTTCTTTGCTCTTCATTGTTCTCACCAACAGCTTCCTTTCTTTACTAGCTTTTAGTCCGACCAGTATCATTCTTCAGATAATCCTGGCAGCCTTTATCACCTCCTTCTTCAGAGCCATACTGAAAATCATAATCCGATGAAATTAAAGCATATCTTGAAAATCCTGCTTTTTGGAGCTTGCGCAGGATTCTTTTTTGGGCTGGTCAAAGCTGCAGGCGTCATCTCTTCCAATGAATACTTTCATTATAGGCTCTTTCGCTTAATCCTCTTCGAGCTCACCGAAAACATAAACAAGGGAATGATTTACGGATACGCCGCTACCGTCATTTTTATCCTGCTAATTGAAACGTTTTTCTTCATCTGGCGAAGAATCCTTTCAGGATTTGTCGAAATCAGAGTTATCCAAAAGAACAAATTGACTCCCCTCTACAAAGATGCTTCATCCCTTCTTATCCTTGCCTATTTAATCCTTGAAATCATCAAATTTATCAGGTCTCCAATCCATAACCTCAACTCCTTTCTCTTCCAATCATCAATTGTCCTCCTTTTCTTTTTAATTATGATAAGGCTGGAAACAATTCTTTTCTTCTTGTCCAGGTCCGGCATATTGAGTTTTCTCAAACGATTGCGACTGAAAACTGCCGCGGTAACTGTCTTATCAATTCTCTTGCTGCTGAACATTCTGACCATTAGTCAGGGATTATTTTTCCGCCCGCCAGGGCCTAACATCCTGCTGATTGTCGCCGATGCCCTGAGGGCGGACTATCTTGGCTGTTATGGCTACAGCCGGACGACTTCCCCTAAAATCGACAATTTTGCCGCCGAGTCGCTTGTCTTTGAAAAGGCGTTGAGCAATTCCCCTTGGACAAAGCCTTCGATGGGGTCTGTTTTTACCTCCCTCTATCCCCACGAGCATGGAGCAATCTCTTGGTCCGCCAATTTGTCCGATGAATGTTTAACCTTAGCCGAATTGCTCAGAAACAGGAATTATTCGACTTTTGCCATCCAGACAAATCCTTCGATCACAGAAAAGCATAATTTCAAACAGGGATTTCAGCATTACCAAGAAATGGTTATGGAAAAAGGAGAAATGGTCACCTTAAATTTCAACGCCTGGGTCAAGAAAAAAAGAAAAGCTCCGTTTTTTGCCTACCTCCACTACATGGACACTCATGTGCCTTATAATGCGCCGAGGGAATTTGGCCAGATATTTGGGTTAGACGATAAAAGCCTATTTACGCCTGGCGAATTCCAGACGGCTGATGTCAGGTTGCTCAATGAAATCGGACTAAGCGATGAGGATAAGCGAGACTTGGTCAGCCTCTATGACGGGGCTATAAAATATTTCGACCTTAATTTTGGCTGGATTATCGACAATTTAAAAAAACGCGGAATATTAGATAAGACAATCATCATTCTTACGGCTGACCATGGTGAAGAATTCTGGGAGCACGGCGGCTTCGCCCACGGCCACAGGTTGTATACGGAAGTTATGCACGTTCCGCTTATCATGAAACATTCCACCAGACTCCCTTCTAAAAGGATAAATTCCTTTGTTCAACTCATCGACCTCTTTCCGACCATCCTCAGGATGTCAGGAATAAGATACGACTTGAGCTACCGGGGACATGACCTGATTCGACCGGCCTTTAGGAATAAACAAGCTGATGAAGAAATTTATATGGAAGCAGTTTTATACGGACCTAAAAAAAAGGCATTGATCAAAGACGGTTGGATGCTGATTAAAAATCTCAAGGAAAAAAGAGCAGACACCTTTGACCCTCTTGGAGACATGACGAAATATCTCTCTCCGGAATACGCAGAGGGGTATGAGCTCTACAATATTAGCCAGGACTTCTCAGAAAAAAATAACCTGATCGATGACTTTCCTCAAATTGTCGCTGATCTGGATAGGTCCATTCTAAAGCATAGAGCAAGCACTTTTATCTTAGCTTTGGAAAAAAAGACGAAATTAAAAGAAAAGCTCGAAGACTTGAGAACTCTGGGATACATTAAATAAGAATAATCTTCGGCTCACCCTCGAAACAACTGTAGGGGAATTCCACCCTCCCTTAGGTCGCTGGCAATGACAGTATAAAGATATTTATTGCTTCTGTATCAGTATCTCTGCCACAGCTCACCCCACTCTGTCTTCAAGAACTGCTTTATCCTCTTGCGGCCCACTGTTGGATACCAGAGACAATCATGGTAAATGTTGCTGGCCAGAGGAGCCCAGACGACCAAGGCCGTGTGAAGGAGGAGCCTCTCAAGGGGACGGAGAAAACCGAGCCTGAGCATCTGGTCACCCCAGATGACAAGGCTTCTCTTCGCCTTAAACCTAAAATTGAGTTCAGAGATATCGTCACCCACAACTTCAATCTCTCGAGGGTCACCGATTCCCAGTCCCATCTCATGGCAGATGCGGATATAAGGGATGCTCATCGGCTCAAAGCCCATAACCTTGGCCGCAATCGAGTCGACAGCCACAGAATCCGAGCCAGCCAGGATGACGTTCTTGACCCTGGGCTTCATCGTCCTCGGGCCTGCGCCGTCGCCGCAAACCGAGCCGTCCATCACGCTGAATATCCCGGGGTGAAGCTCTCTCTGCATCAAAACCAAATCCACCAGGACTTCGTGGATGTATTTGTGGGCATAATG
>CAZJXZ010000017.1:0-21174 GCA_964549955.1 uncultured Eubacteriales bacterium | reverse complement strand
CTCTGCTCACTCTCAGCTTCCTGGATTTCAATTCCTGACCGTCAAGTGCCTCTATGGCTTTTTGCGCCGCTTCGTCTGATTCAAACTCTGCAAAGCCAAAACCTTTTGACCTTCCGGAAAATTTGTCCCTGACAAGCTTTAATTCTTTGACTTCCAGTCCTTTGTCTTCCAGTATTCTCTGAAGTTCTTCTTCAGTCACGCTGTATTCTACGTTCCCGATATAAATCTTTTTTTCTTCTTCCATCGTAACTCCTCTTAAAAAAACCAATCCTTAACATTAACCTTTTTTTGATTCATCCTTTCTTACATTCATTCTCCTTAAAAATGAATTACGCTATAAAAATTTTTCTTATAGTGATCTCGCTTCTTTCCCCTTTCCCAAAAAATAATGAATCTTTTTATTATTCTTTGAATTTTTTTCGATACTCGTTTCCAAAGCCATTCTTCTCTATAAAGGTATTCAATTATACTATTATCTTCTAATAATTCAAGAAAAATTTATCGCCTTCCGCTGTTCCTGGTTTCCTATCTCATCCAGGCGAAATATATTATAATAGAGCGCCAAATGTTATTATCAGCAGCGATAAAGTCAGGAGGGTCTTATGAAGCATTTTGCATTTTTTCTAATCTTTCTCCTTGTGTTTACGGCAATGCTTTTTAGAACGATTTCAGCACAAGAAAGCTCATCGACCGAGATTAAGATAGTGAAAACTCCTTCAGTCACAGGCGCCAACAGCCACTATGTCTCAAACCGTCCTCCTCTTCTGCCAAGCCCTCTTGTCAAGCTGCCGATTGGAAGCATCGAGCCCAAAGGCTGGCTGCTGAGCCAGCTTCAGTTGATGAAGAATGGGTTCGCTGGCCGCTTGGCAGAGCTGAGCAAATTCCTGAAAGTGGACAGCGGCTGGTTGACATTGAAGGGCCGGGGCTGGGAAGAGATGCCTTACTGGCTCAAAGGTTATGGTGATTTGGGTTATATCCTTAAAGACCCTGAGATCATCGCCAGAGCAAGAAAATGGCTTGACGCTGCTCTTTCCAGCCAGCAGCCTGACGGCTACTTCGGCCCTCCGGAGAACAAGGATAACCATGACCTCTGGCCGAACATGGTCATGCTCTTTGCCCTGCAGAGCCTTTATGAAGCGACAGGCGATGAGCGTGTCATCCCTTTCATGGCCCGCTATTTCCGCTATGAGCTCAGCCTTCCCGACGCGCATCTGCTTCCAGGAAGCTGGCAGAAGCTTCGCGGCGGCGATAACCTGGAGAGCGTCTACTGGCTCTACAACAGGACCGGCGAAAAATTTCTGCTCGACCTAGGCCAACGGCTTTTTGAGCGGACTTCTGACTGGACGAGCGACATCCTCTCTCCAGAAAGAGATAAACAGAAGGAGCCAAGCTCTTTCTACCATGGAGTCAACATCGCCATGGGAATTCGTGAGCCAGGAGTTTATTACCAGCAGTCAAAGAACAAGAAGTATATCGAGGCTGTCGAGAAAAATTACAGGATGATCATGGATGAATACGGGCAGCAGCCGGGCGGGATGTTCGGCGCTGACGAGAACATCCGTCCCGAATATGGCGACCCGCGGCAGGCTGCAGAGACATGCTCGATGGTCGAGTTCATGTACTCCAATGAATCGCTGCTGAAAATCACAGGAGAGATGCGTTATGCTGAAAGATGCGAGGAGATTGCCTTCAATTCCCTTCCGGCAGCCATGACTCCTGATTTGAAAGCCCTCCATTATTTGACCGCGCCCAATCTTATCTCCTGCGACAGCTCTGGAGAGCATGACTTCCAGAACGAGGGCACTCTGCTTTCCTATGACCCATGGAGCTACCGCTGCTGCCAGCATAATGTGGCTTTTGGCTGGCCCTATTTTGCCGAGCACCTCTGGCTGGCGACATTGGACAACGGCCTGGCTGCTGTGATTTATGCGCCGTCTCAGGTGAAGGCTAAAGTTGCTGATGGGGCAGAAGTTCGAATTGTGGAGGATACCTGGTATCCGTTCGGGGATTATATCGATTTTAAGCTCTGGGTTGACAAGCCCGTTGAATTCCCGCTCTATCTAAGAATCCCTGAATGGTGTGAAAAAGCAAAAATAATCATAAACGGAAAATCCCTGGATGCTGCACTTCAGCCCGGGCAATACGCGATGATCAAGCGACAGTGGAAGAACTCCGACCAGGTCAAGCTCGAGCTTCCGATGAGAATCGAAATAAAAACATGGAAGAAGATTGGAAATACCGTCTCGGTGAAAAGAGGCCCGCTGTGGTATTCGCTCAAGATTGGTGAGGAATGGAAGCGATATGGAGGGACGGATGAATGGCCGGCCTGGGAGATTCTTCCGACGACTGCTTGGAATTATGGCCTGGTGCTAGACCCTGCAAAGCCTGAAGCATCGATTGTCCTTCAAAGTCAGAAAGCGCCTGCCTTTCAACCTTTCGAACCGGAAGCAGCGCCGATAACTCTCAAGGCCAAGGCAAAACGAATTCCTAAGTGGCAAGCAGAGGGTAAAATGGTTGGCAATGTCCCGGCGAGCCCTGTTGAATCCAGCGAGCCAATCGAAGAGATTACATTAATTCCCATGGCCTGCGCCCGATTGCGCCTCTCGGTTTTCCCCCTGCTCAAATAAAAAAGTTAACCTTTCACGACTCCAAGCTTTTGGATGCATCTCGAAAAAAGAGAAGGCTACTTTTTCAAAAAAACCGCCTCAGCCTTTTTCTTATGAAGCGAGTTTAATCAGCCTTGCTTTCTTATTCTTTTCGGGAAAAATGAAGGTAGAGATAGTACGTCAAGCCAAAGGAAATGATGAGAATGACTGCAGGAAACAAAATACCCCACATGGCTATTCCTTTTTGCCCTTGTGCTTTGCCCGGTAAGAAAAATATGCGAGCAGCAGGCCCAGAAATGAAAATAAATAAGCAATCGACATACCTATGACCACGGATAAACTTTGGCTCATTTATTCCTCCCACCTGACGATTTTTTCTAAATCCTCAAGGTATTTTTTCTGCTTCGCTTCATAATCCTCTGAGATTGCCTTAAGCTTAGGGTCGATGATTCTGAACATCACTATAAATAACACGACACACGCTCCCAAAATGACCCAGCCATACCAGAGCAAGAGCAGGCTGAGCGCTACTCCTAAAGCCAACAGGATATAGATCAGTGGAGAAATGATGAAGCTCAGATAATCTTCTTTGCTCCACCGGTCCGCTTCCTGAGTCGTCCATTTTCTTTTTATCCAACTCATTTTAGTTTCCTCCTCCAATCTTTTTCTCTTCTCTCTGCAATAAACCTCTCCTCTCAGCTTCCTCACGCACCGGCCTCCACCAGCCCAGCGGCCTGGACATGACATAATACTTAACCAGGCGGTCCATATCCTCAGGTTTGGTGAGGAAAGTCAGCGGCAAGTAAATCAAAGCTCCGAGGACCATCATAATCCAGAACTGGAGATAATCGGGCAGTGAGGGGATGACATGAAACTCTGGCAACACCCAGACAACGAGCCAGCTCAATCCAAGATTGGCAATCCATGATGACAGATATCCCCAGGAATTGAAGCGCCACCAGACGACCTGAAGAATGGAAGGAAGCCAGATACCTGCGGCCATAATCCACAAAGCAAAAATGAGCCACTGGGTTATCTCCTTCATCATCGAGCCGTAGAGAAAAGAGCCGAGAAGAAGAATGAAAGTCGAGATTCTTCCCACCCAGATAAGCTCCTTCTCACCCGCCTTAGGCCTAAAGTAGTGATGGTAGAGGTCGCGCGTGGCATAGGAAGCGCCGAGGTTAAGATGGGTGGCGATTGTCGAGATGTGGATGGCGACGATAGCAGCAAAGAAAAAGCCGATCAGACCGACAGGCAAGATTTCAAAGCCCAATCGATACCAGGCCATCTCGTATTCAGCCGTGGACTGAATTTGAGGGTAGAGTGAAAAAAAGGCAAGGATGGCGACAGCCCAGATAGAGTTGCGCATTACGATCAAAGCCGAGCCAGCCCAGATGCAGTAGCTTGAGTCACGCACGGTTTTGGCTGACTGAATGCGCTGAGCTTCAGGATACCAGTCGATGGAAGTCCCCATGCCAAAACCGCCGATGACCGCAATAACCAGCATGGTTAGAAACCAGACAAGGGGAAAATCTCCTGAGGTGAGGCCTGTAAAAGCAAAAGGATTCAACCGCCAGCTTTGATCCAAGGAGCTAAGTTTTGCGGTGATGACTTGAGGTCCGCCTGCAGCCACGATTCCCCATATGGAAACAAGGGCGATGGCAAAAAAGGCGATCACGCCCTGCTGGAAGTCGGCCATGACAACTCCCCAGTAGCCGGCAGCTAAAACATAGATGGCGCAGAGTGAGGAAAAGAGGACGAGCCCTATCCAATCCGGCCAGCCAAAAATATAATGGCAGAGCTTGCCCATGGCGATTCCCACCCAGCCAAGGACGAACATGTTGTTGAATACCTGCCAGCCGCTAATCCATCCGCGGAGAAGCTCTGCACCCAGGCCGGAGAAGCGAAGAGTCTGCCATTCGGCCTGGGTATAGGCCAGCGAGCGGCGGAAGATTCTGGTCGAGGCGAAAGCAGAAATCGCGCACCAGGCAGAGAAAAAAGTATACCAGATGCCCCTCAGGCCATGCCTATAAATGACTCCGCTGACCCATATCGGCGTATCTGTTGCCGTGTGGGTGGCATAGACTGAGGAAGCAGGCAGCCACCAGGGAAGCCCGCGGCCGGCCAGGAAGAAATCGGCCATCGACCTCTTTCCGAGGCGGTAGAAGAGGATGCCGCAGAAAACCATGATGACAACATAGACGACAAGCCAGAACCAATCGAGGAATTTAAAAACGACCATACCCAACCTCTCTTAAGATAAACATAAAAGACAAGACAGTTATATATACCAATTGCCCTATTTTTTCCAGATTTTAAAAAAAAATTTTATAGGATTATATTTAAATAGAAAAAAATGAAGTCGTTATGAAATAGCTGAATTCAATATAAGCAGCTAACGCTTTTTAAAGCTCTTCGGGGAAATAAGAATAGCCTCTACTCCGCATACTGCTGGCGGATGCGGAGGCGGTTGTTGATGTATTTTCTTAAGAACTGGACAGCGATGTCAGCTCGCCTGAAGGTCGGGACCCCTGCCCTTTCCAGGCATTCCTCTATCGGGTTAAAGATATCGCCGGCATCGATGTTGACCACAAAAGGCTTTTCGGTCTTGTGGAAGATATCGATGAGGCGCATGACAATGCTCTGGGGATTATAGAGGTTTTCTTCGTGGAATCGACCCGGCACCAAGGTTTGCATCGCCGGCGACATGGGAACAGGTGAGATGACAGCGCAATCCACCTTTTCATCCTCGAGCATGGCTGAAACACATTCGGCAAAGACAGCGTCATCAGCCACAGGAGTTGTATCCAGCGGGTTATTGACATCCTGAAGGCGATGAATCCCAAGGGACTTCAGAGCATTGGTGATTCTCTTTATTGTTTTTGGAGTAAGGTCAGCCAAAACAAACTCCTGGTCGCCCTTCAAGTTATCAGCCATAGTCACGCACTCAAAGCCGGCATTGCTGATCAGGGCGATTCGATTGCCCCTGATGACTTTGTGCGCCAGGAAAGAGAGGTTCTTGACATAGTTTTCGAATTCAAAGATAGTCTCAGCGACAATCACCCCGACTTCCTCCAAAATTGAGCGAGCAACGATATAATCTCCGGCGACAGATGCTGTATGGCTGGCTGTGGCTGCCCTACCTTCAGGCGTTCTCCCCGCCTTGTAAAGGACAATCATCTTCCCTTCTTGTTTTACAATCTCACGCGCTGCTTCTGCAAGAGCCAGGCCATCAGCAGGAAGGAAGCCTTCCATGTAGATACCGAAAACTTTCGCCTCGTCATCATCCTTGAAATAATTCATATAATCGGAGGCGGTCAAATCAATCTGGTTTCCAATTGAAATGGCATAGAGAGGCTCGATGTTGGGCAGCTTGCTCATCCGGGAAATCATGAAAGCACCGCTCTGGCTCAGATAGACAAGGTTTGTCTTGCGGCCCATTATGCGCGGAAGCTTGTATTCAGGAACAAACATCGTGTTGTATTTGCCGGGCATGGAGTAGATGCCGAGGCAGTTTCCACCGTTGACCAAAGGTGTGAGCTTGCCTGATTTTCTGCTCTTTTCGATGAATCTCTTTACTTTCTCTTCAAGCTCCTGTGTTCCCTTCTTCTCCCCGATTCCGCCGGCGATGATGATCGCCGAACGAGCCTTTTCCTTCTCGATAAGCTCTTTCATCACATCATAAATTTGTTCGGCGCCGACAGAAACAACAAACATGTCCACAGTCCTGGGCAAATCAGAGATTGTCGGCACACAGGCACAGCCTTCTATCTCTTTAAGCCCGGGCTTGACGACATAGACATTCCAGTTGGGAAAGCCCTCCTTGAGAATGTTGTTCAAGATGATATGGCCGACGTTCATCTTTTCTGAAACGCCGATGATGCCGATGGTGTGAGGCTTGAGAAGGCAGCGGATGTTCGAGAACTGGCGCATCGCGACTTCCTGGTGACTCTGAGAGAAGCGGCACATGCCGTCAAGAGCGATGAGCTTTTTCGAGCGAACGACAAAGGGATTAACCTCCAGCTCTTCGATGACATAGGGATGTCCAACCTCATAAGGAGAGTAATGAGCGCCGAGCTCCTGGAAACGATGGTAAGTTTCTACCAGCTCCTCCTTTGTGATCAGAGGCTTTTTGCCACGAACCTTTCCCACCAATTTGTCATAGACAGCAAGAGGCTCGAGGACGCGGGGGATATCTTTTTTGTGAAGAAGCAAAGCCGAGCCGATTGAAACGGCGCGGCCTTCCCTTATCCTTTCATTCAGGTACTCAATCTCCACCCCTCCCACGCCCATGGTTACGATCGGGCCAAACTCCCTTGTATTCCTCAACCCCATGAGCAGCTCTGTTCCGAATCCGGTTTTATCGTAATCGACCATCTCACAGATAAGGAAGCCTTTAATCTCTTTCTTGATCTGCTCGAGGGAGAGAGATTTTTTGCCTCCAGATTTAGGGAACTTCTTCAGCCATTCATGAAACTTCTCAGGCACTGTCGCCCACATTCTCTGGCAGACTTGGTTGACCTCAGCCTTGCTCCGTCTTACAAACTGAACTCCTCCGACATCTGTCTTGTGGACGATGATGGGAGCGATGACTTTGACCGCAAGAAATTTGCTCTGGAAAAGGGCTAAATCCTTTTCGCTCAGCTTCTGACCCTTTTTGACGAAAAGGCAGCACGGCGTTTTTATACCAGCTTCTCTGAGCACTTGATAGACTTCGTGCTCAAGAAGAAAATTCCTTCCTTCAAGCTCTGCTTGGCAGAAGACTTTATCTATTCCTTCGAAGTTAATCGGCATTCTTTCCTCCAGACAAAAGTTTGATTGACCTATCCTTTCTCGAATCTAATACAAGGACAACCAGTGTTTTTATTCTGCCATTGTGAGCTATATAATGGGGTAGCAATCTTATTATCCAATTTCATGAGATTGCCGCGGCGCTGCGCGCCTCGCAATGACACCTTATTATAACTTTTTTGCGGCATCGGAGCCGAGTTCAAAGGCTCTCAAATTAATCTCGACAATCTTTTCGCCTCTCGGCTGAAAAAGAACGCGGATGAATTCTATAAGATTTTCTCTCTTCAGCATGAGAAATGGGGAAGCTGCGCCGAGCATGACCATATTCTGCGCCCTTGAAGAGCCTGCTTCTTTGGCCAGCTTCTCTGAATCAACGATCACGCACTTCTCAACGCTTCGTATCTTTTTCAGAACCGCGTCGAGTTCAGGATAATCCTGGATATTCATATAAGGAGTGCTGCTCGTCACCACGATTCCTTGCGGCGAAAGATAATCAAAATAGCGCAGAGTCTCGAGCGGCTCGACGCTCAAAAGCATATCTGCCTCTCCGCGCGGAATGAGGTCGCTGTAAATTTGGCGGCTCGAAAGCCGCAGATGAGACTGGACAGCTCCGCCCCGCTGGGACATGCCGTGGACTTCAGCCTGCTTAAAGCTCAGGCCTTCTTTTAGAGCTGCGTTGTCGATGACAAAGGCGATGGAAAGAATCCCCTGGCCTCCGACGCCGGCGAGAATAATGTCCTGCTTCAATCTAACTCCTCTTTCTTTTTTCTTTTGCGCACTTCCTGGATGCATTCCCTGGAAGCGATGACCACCGAAAGCCCTTTATGCTCGAGCTCCTCTTTGATAACCTGCACGTTTTTCTCAAAATTTTTTGGAAGAGGTTCGATGATCCTGATATGTTCTCTGGCTACTCCCAGCCCCTCGACCATCCTCACCAACTTCTCTCCTGTAGCAAAAGTCGGCTGCCCGCCAGTCATGGCCACCACCGCGTTATCAAGGATGATGACTGTCATGTTTGTATTGGCCTCGGCAGCGTCGAGAAGAGGAGTCAGGCCTGAATGGGCAAAGGTCGAATCTCCGATAACAGCAACTGAAGGATAGACTCCGGCTTCTGCGCCCCCCTTGGCCATTCCGATGCTTGCTCCCATGCAGACGCAGCTGGCGATGGCATTGTAAGGCGGAAAGGCGCCGAGCGTGTAGCAGCCGATGTCGCTGAAGACATTGGCCTGGGGATAGGATTCAAGGGCTTTGTTCAAGGCTTCATAAGTATCAGCGTGGGGGCAGCCGCTGCAGAGCTGAGGCGGCCTGGAAGCGAGCTTGAAATCCTCAAGCTGGCGTTTGGGAAGCGCCTTCATCCCAAGGCCCTGGCGGACGACCTCAGGAGAAAGCTCTCCGGTCAAGGGAAGATGTCCGCTCAGCTTTCCTCTGATTTCTTTCCCCTTGACTCCGAAAACCCCTTTCAGGCTTTGTTCGATGAATGGGTAGCCTTCCTCCACCACCAGAATCGTCTCAACATGATTAATAAGCCTGGCGATCAAGGCTTCAGGAAGAGGGTAGGTAGTGATTTTTAGCAGCGAGAGCCGGCTTGGCTCACTCTTGTAATTCTCGAGAACATAATTGTAGGCGATTCCGGAAGAAATAATTCCCAGCGACTGGTCGCTGTCATTGAGCTCGAGAGAATTAAATTCTGATTCATTCGAGAGCCTAAGCAACTCAGCCTGTTTCTCAGTCAGGACTTTAAAGCGGCGCCTGGCATTCACCGGAAGAAGAGTCCAGTCTTTTCCCAGCCCATAGCTGAGTGGGTTTTGCTTACGCGGCGGCCGAGCCTTGATTCTGGAGCGGCTATGAGAGAGACGGGTGACAAGCCTGACCATGACCGGAATTCCGAGGTTCTCGGAGACATCGAAGGCAGCCCTTGTCATCTCATAGGCTTCCTGATGATGGGAAGGCTCAAAGCAGAAGATCTGGGCAAACTGGGCATAGAAGCGGCTGTCCTGTTCGTTCTGGGAGGAATGCATGCTTGGATCATCGGCGACAACCACCACCAGGCCGCCGTTGGCTCCGGTGATGGCAGAATTCATGAACGGGTCGGCAGCCACGTTCAAGCCGACATGTTTCATTGAAACCAGTGCCCGCTTTCCGGCAAAGGAGACGCCGAGAGCTTCCTCGTAAGCAACTTTCTCGTTGACAGACCAGGAGGCTTTGAAGCTTCTTTCTCGCTTTGAGGCTTTTATCAAAAATTCCATTATCTCCGAGGCAGGGGTTCCTGGATAGGAATAGGCTGCAGAAAGGCCGGCGTGCACTGCTCCCAGTGCCACAGCTTCATCGCCGAGCAAGATTTCGTATTTCATCAAAGATTCCTTTTAATAAAACGACAAGTCTTTTCAAAGGAATATTTTAGTGAGTGACTTAGCTTATAAAATACAGGCTCATGGAAAAAGTGTCAAGAACGAGAGGAAAAGTGTTATTTAAAACTGAAAAGTGGACTCCATCAGCTGCCTTTCTATTTGCATTCAATAAATACTTTTTTTATAATAGCCGCACAAAAATGATAAGCCACAAGCGGAAAGGGACAAGGAATGGCCAAGAATAATATTGGAATCATCGGCGCTGGACCTGTAGGAAGCATCATGGCTGCTTACCTTGCCCGGCACGGCGAAAACATCTATCTGGTCGATATCAAGAAAGAGCTCATCTCAGCCGTAGAGAAGAAAGGAATCACAGTCACCGGAGTCGGCGACAATTTCACTATTCCGGTTAAAGGCACAGGTTACTTAACAGCCAGCCTCAGCCGTTTTGACGTTGATTTGATTTTTGTTGCCGTCAAATTCAATTATCTTGAGACGCTGCTCGATGAGCTAAAGCTGGTTTTCAAGCCCGGCCAGAAAATCGTTCTTCTCCAGAACGGAATAGACAATGAGGAGAGAGCCGCCGAAAAATTCGGCAAGAAAGATGTCTTAAGGTTTGTCATCAACTATGCCGGGATGCTCGTCGAGCCAGGAAAGGTCAGGATGTCTTTTTTTAACCCGCCGAATTACATCGGAGTCATCTCTCCCAAGAATAAAACTCTTGCCCGCAATATCGCTGAATTCATAACAGAAGCCGGCCTCAAGACTGCCTACACGCCCGAGATAAAAAAATTCGAATGGAAAAAAACCATCCTCAACGCTGCGCTCATGCCTGTCTGCGCCTCCACCGGACTGACCATGAGGCAAGCCATGTGCTGTGAGGACACCCGTTTCCTCTGTGAGCAGATTCTCCATGAATGCATCCATGTGGCAAAGAAAGTCGGTTTTGAATACGAAGACAATTTTTTTGAAAGCTGCCTTGCCTATCTTTCCAACGCCGGAAACCACAAGCCATCGACCTCGATAGATTTGGAAGCAGGAAACCCTATCGAGTATATCTTCCAGCCGATCATCGATTACGGGAAAAAAACCAACTCCCCCACTCCCTATCTTGAATCACTGACCAAGGTTGTCCGCACCCTGGAGATGCAGAAAAGAAAAATTCTAAAATAAGGAATAGGCTGCTTTTCTGATTAAATTCTTTTTTAATGAGATTGCCATGCCCTTCAGGCTCGCAATGAGATCGTTGGATTGCCATGCCCCTTCGCTCGCTTGCAATAACAATGCAAAGACATTTGTTGCGTTTTTATTAATACGAAAGCATTAAGTAAAATGTCATTGCGAGGAACGAAGTGACGAAGCAATCTTACATAATAAGTTAAGATTGCTACACCCTTCGATTGATGGCAATGACAATGCAAGAGCATGTGCTGCGTTGTGCCAATTCTTAAGGAGGGACAATGATGACATTGCTTAATCTCGGGAATATCTCAAAGAGAAACGGATTGAGATTATTGCTTCTTCTTTTATTTTCAGCCGCTTCAATTTCAATGCTATCCGCTGCTCAATACGGATACTTGATCTCTGACGACTCCTTATGCAGCATCTGGTGGGCAGAGGGAGCATACAAGATCATGAAAGATAATCCTCTGCCAGATGTGAAAACAGAGCGAGTCACTCTCTTCTGCGCCATCAACGAATACGAGCCTTTTCAACTGGTTCTTCTGCCCAAAAAAAGGATGGAAAAAGTCAGGATAGAGAGCAGCGCTTTATACAACGTCTCCGGATATAAAATCGTTCCTGAAAACATATCGATATCTCATGTGGAATACGTGACCATCATCACTCCCACCGACGAGTACGGAGCTGCGGGTGAATGGCCAGACCCTCTTCCTCCTTATGACGGGCCGTTCACCGCCTTCGCCGGAGAAAATCATCCGCTCTGGATCACCATCCATGTGTCTGATGATGCGAATCCTGGGATTTATGACGGAATGGTCATTATCACCTCAGGAACATGGAAGAAAGAAATCCCGATTCGTTTGAATGTCTGGAACTTCGCTCTGCCCGAGGAGACTCACATCCGCTCCGCCTTCGGTCTCAACACGAGTTTCATAAAAGCCTACCATAACCTCGAAACAAGAGAAGAGCTGGAGAAAGTCTATGATTCTTACGCACAGAATTTAAAAGAACACCGTATCTGCCCGACCTCGCCCTTTGATCTCTATCCGCTGAAAGTCAGCGTTTCAGGCGTTAACTGGGAAGGCGGCGAGTTTATATCGGATGCCGTCCATGCGGGTCAGAAGGCCTTAAAAATCATAGACGACAATGTCTCAGCCAATGTTCAGGCAAGATACAAGGAAAAAATCCCGGTGCAGGCCGATGTCTCCTACAGGCTCACCTGGTTTGCCAGAACCGAAGAAGAGAATCAGGAATACAGCGTCCTGGTCTCAGCCTACAATGCCGAAGGCGAATTTCTTCCAGCACAGAACAAGCTGAGAGTCTACAAAGGGACAAAGGAATGGAAACAGGAAGCCATGGAGATTGGCGGCTTCTCTTCCGAGGTCAAGGAAGTCAGCCTGCATCTTTTCCCGACATTTCGAGATGAAATCGGAAGCCAAAAAGGCACAGCCTATTTCGACGATGTCGTCTTCAGCCCTTCTACGATCGAAGAGAACCTGCTTCAGGGAGGTGACTTCGAGATGGATATCGATTCTATGTCAGTTGAGGTTGATTTCAGTGAATTCGACAGAGGGGCAAAAAGATATCTGGACGAATTCGGATTCAACTCCTTCAACCTCCCGCTTCAAGGCCTGGGCAGCGGCTCTTTCTACAGCAGCCAGGAAGCAATCTTTGCCGGCTTCAGGCAGGGCACAGCAGAATACGACAAGCTGCTGAGTGAGTATTTGGGCCAGGTCGAGGAGCACCTTAAAGAAAATGGATGGCTGGGAAAGGAATACATCTACTGGTTTGATGAGCCAGACGCCAAGGACTATCCCTTTGTCAGGAAAGGGATGGAGAACATCCGCAAGGCTGCGCCAAGTCTGACCCGCTTCATCACCGAGCACAAGCCTGGGCCGGACATCATGGACGTCACCGAAATCAGCTGCACAATATTTCACCGCGTCGACCCCAAAATCGTGGCTGACCTGGTCAAAAAAGGAAGGGAGTTCTGGTCTTATCTCTGCACAGGGCCGAAGGGTCCTTGGGTGACTCTCTTCATCGACCATCCGGCTGTAAACCTCCGCATCTGGCTCTGGATGTCCTACAAGTATCAATTGAAGGGGATTCTTGTCTGGGAGGCAAATTACTGGACGAGCGGCACAGTCTTCCATTCTGGCACGCTCCAGAATCCATGGCAAGACCCGATGTCTTATACGGTGGGATACGGCACGCCATACGGCCAGGTGAATCACTGGGGGAATGGAGACGGACGTTTTCTCTATCCTCCAAACCGTGACCCGAACAAAGACAAGAAAAAATATTTAGCTGGTCCAATCAATTCCATCCGCTGGGAAATCCTGCGCGAAGGCATCGAGGACTACGAATACCTCTGGCTTCTTGAAAACAAAATAAAAAAAGCCAAGGGCAAAAAAGAGCTGGTGGACAAGGGCCGCCAGCTGCTGAACCTTCCTGAATCGCTCTTCAAGACCGGGCAGGATTACACCAAAGACCCAAAAATCTTGTTGGAATACAGGGCAAAGATAGCAGAGCTCCTGGAAAAGCTATGAAAAGGGAAAGCGTCATCCTTCTCCATGGCCTTGGCCGGACGAGCCGCTCGATGAGGAAGCTTGAAAAAAACCTCTCCTTCGATGGCTACAGCGTCATCAACCTGAATTATCCCTCGACCAAGTATCCCATCGAATTTTTATCAGAGAAAATCTTGTCCGCAGCTGTCGAGCGCTGCCAAAAGACATCTCCCCCCAAAATCCATTTCGTCACTCATTCGTTGGGAGGAATCATCGTCCGCTATTATTTGAAGCATTGCCAGCTGCCCAATCTCGGCCGGGTTGTCATGTTGAGCCCGCCAAATCAGGGAAGCGAATTGGCCGACCATTTGAAAGGCAGTTTTATCTTCAAAAAAATCAAGAGCCCGGCTGGCCAGCAGTTGGGCACCGATAAGCATAGCCTTACATCGAATCTGGGGCCTGTCGATTTTGAGCTTGGTGTGATAGCCGGCCGGAGAAGCTTGAACCTAGTGAACTCGATAATCATCCCCGGCCAAGATGACGGTATGGTCTCAGTTGAAAGGACAAAGGTGGAGGGAATGAAAGATTTTCTTGTCCTGGCCCACAGCCATACCTTCATCATGAGAAGCAAGAAGGTCATCGAGCAGGTGATTCATTTCCTGAAGCACGGGGCATTCAGGCATGAAAATAAGGAGACCAAGGGCTCTGTATTTGATTAAAGATAGGTTTTAAGGCAAAAGATATGACAAAAACAGTCAGCCTCCCCTTATGGCTGCTCTTCATCATCATCGTTTTTGCTGCCTGGGCTTTTCTCGACCGCCTGCTCATTCCGGGCATAAGATTATTTTTCAGAAGGCGTCTCAATCTTTTCATTAACGAGCTGAACAAACATCTCGACCTCGAACTCCCTGCCTTCAAGCTTACCAGCCGGCGGATACTTATCGACCGGCTGGTCTACGATCCGCAGGTTCTGGAAGCGGCAAAGGCTTACTGCCAGGAGCAAGGCATATCCAAGGAAGAGGCCATGGAAAAAGTGAAGCGCTACGCCAGAGAGATCGTTCCCTCCTTCAACGCCTATATCTACTTCAGGCCCTTGAGCTGGATGAATCGGTCCCTTTCGCGTCTTCTCTACCGCGTCCGAATTGGCTTCGTCGATGAAGAGAGTCTGGGAAAGGTTGACCGTCAATCGAGCGTTGTTTTCATCATGAATCACCGCAGCAACATAGATTACATTTTGCTGTCCTATCTCGCCATAAACAGAGTAGCTCTGAGCTTTGCCGCGGGCGAATGGGCTCGAATCTTTCCGGTCAAACAGCTGGCCCGCGCCATGGGTGCTTTCTTCGTCAGACGCGGCTCGAAAAATCCTCTCTACCGCTGCGTCCTGGCGCGGTATGTCCAGATGGCGACAGAAGCTGGAGTTGTGCAGGTTGTCTACCCTGAGGGAAAGCTGCCCAGGGATGGCAAACTCTGCGAGCCGAAGGTCGGCTTGCTGGACTACATGCTTCGCTCCTTCGACCCAAAGGGAAGGCGCGACCTCGTCTTCATTCCTGTCGGGATAAACTATGACCGAGTCCTCGAGGACCGAACACTGCTTCTAAGCGCTGACCCCGGTGCAAAAAAGAAACCTCTGGCCGCTGCCATCAGAATAACCCTGCTCTTCATCCTGCACAACCTGTGGCTGATGGCACGCGGCGGCTGGCATCGGTTCGGCTACGCCGTCGTAAACTTCGGGACACCGCTCTCGATGCGGGAATATGTGAAGTCCCACAGGGTCGACTTCAGCAAGATGGGCAAAGAAACTCGAATCAAAAAGGTAAAAAATCTGGTATCTGAGCTGATGGAAGAAGTCGCTAAGCTCATCCCGGTTGTCCCTGTATCAGTGGTCTCCTATGTCTTTGCCAAAAATCCGGACAAAAGCCTTTCTCAAATCGAAATCAAGGCCATGGTCCAAAGCCTGATTGACCGGCTGGAAAAGAGCGGGGCCCATGTCTATATCCCTCGAAGTGACCGTGACTATGCAGTCGAGGTCGGGTTGCGGATGCTAACCTTGAGGCATCTTGTCTTGGAAGAAAATAATCTTTACTGCGCTTCGCCAGAGGAAGTTAAGCTGCTTAATTATTATGCCAATTCAATCGAGCATCTTGTAGTTGCAAACACTTAATGAACTCTGTCCTGGCAGCGGCATTATCCTTAAGGCAAAAGTGAACCTTCTTGATAATTTATACGTATTAAAAATAAAATATAGGATTCATGAAATATATACATGGATAAAACAGGAGGTGCGAAATTGAGGAAAAAATGGGCTTTGGTCTTAACCATGACTCTGACGCTGTTTTTCCTTGTTGAGGGGCTGGCTCTCTCTCAAGAGAAACAGCAAAAGGAGCCGCCAAAGGCGCAAGCAGTACAGGAAAATCCTGTAGCCATGATCGCTAAGGCGATGGCTGAGCGATTGACCAATAATCTCCAGGTCAAGAATGTCGTCGGCGACCCGATCAAAGTGGGCAACGTGACAGTCATTCCGATCATCATGATCGACATCGGCTATGGCGGAGGCGGAGGAGGCGGTCCAGTCATGCAAACAGGTGCTGGCCCTCAAATGCAGATGGGCGGAAGCGGCTTCGGCATGAAAGGGGAAGCAAAGGTATTGGGGTTCATTGTCTTGAGCAAGGCAGGAGTAAAATTCATAGCCGCTGAAAAGGCTCCGAGGAAGTAAGGAGGAAGAAATGAGGCTGAAAAATTTTGTGATAGCTTTATCGGCATTGTTTTTAGTCTTCTCGGCAAATGCCTGGGCACAGCAGAAATCTCCGCTTGACGATTCTTTAAAGAGCTTCGACGCCTTGATTGCCAGTTTAAAAATAAGCTCGCTGGTCAGTCAGCCTATCCGCTCTGGAAACGTTACCGTCATCCCCTTTGCCAGGATCTCTTTTGGATTAGGCGCAGGAGGAGCGATGATGGGCTATGGAGGAGGAATGGGTGGAAAGGCTGTCCCGGCCGGCTTGTTAATCATTGAGGGAGAAGAGGCGAGAGTCGAGCTTTTCCCGCTCGAAGAAAAAAAGCCTTCCTTGCTCCAGGAAATGCTGCCTGTTCTGCTGCAGATGCTACCCAAGATGATGGGCGAAAAATCTCCCTTGGGCGCCAAACCTCCTCAGGCCAAGGTTGAAACGCCGGCAAAGCCTGGAAAACCCGCTGAGGGAAAATCCCTGGACGATGTAAAAAAGCTGTTCGAAGGAAAAAAATATTCAGAGGCGTTGGCAGTCGTTGACTCGCTGCTGGCCAATGACCCGAACTGCGCAGATCTTCACACCTGGAAGGGAAATATCATGGGCAGCCTAGCCCAGGGAAGTCCGTTAGATGCGATGAAGTACGGAATGGGCGCCATGCAAGAATTCGAGAAGGCAATTGAGTTAGACCCTCAAAATGCATCCGCGCATTTCGGCCGCGGAATGGGGCGCCTGATGGCTCCTGAAGGCTTTGGCGGAAACCTTGACGGCGCAATCCAGGATTTTGAGTTTACTTGCTCGAAGAAACCTTTTCCTGAGGCCTGGTATAATCTTGGTGTTGCTTACCAGAGGAAGGGGCTGAAGGATAAAGCCAAAGACGCCTTTAAGAAAGCACTGGCCATGAAGCCGAATTACCCTGAGGCGGCAAAAGCCCTGGCGGAGGTTAAATAAGCAGAAGAACCAAGCGTTTCGACATCCGTTATTTACCAAGGCCAAATGAAAGGGGATTGGCTTTTTTTTGACCTGGAACAGACAGCTTCTGCTTGCAGTTCTCAATCGCTCAGTAATTCATTACTCGAATGAGTTGCAAAGCCTAGGGCAGCATGCTGCTTTTATGTCTCACTTCAACCGATAGATAAACGTAATTTGGTGTGTAACCAACGGTATTTTATCAACTACTAGGCTTCCTGATGGCGGGATAAGAAAGTCGTTGGCGCTGGTGCTCGCAGAAAGAATATTCCTTCCGGCCTCAAACCACCAAGCCCCGTTGGTTCCGACCATTCCATTTCCCAAGATGACTTGAAGTGTATACATCAGCTCGACGTTTGAAAATTTAACGTTCAGCCCGCCGCTCAACGTCGCTTCGAGCCAATCATGCTTGAAATTCCTTGATGTTCGGGCGATGTTGTCGTTCTGATTGAGTTCGTAATTATAGAAACGAAGCTGGACACCAAACCTGTCCTCAAGCCATTCGTACTTAGTCTTGGAGTAAAATCCGATTCTCAAAATGTGGTTGGAGAAATCGAAGAAGTTTTCGACTGTTTTAAAATTGGCTGGGAATGGCGGCCAGCCAGGGATGCTCTCGCCTTCTTCTGCTTCTGCCCATGTGTAGCTTGTGACCGGCTCGTAAATGTATTCAAAACCCCACGTTAATCTCTGTCCATACCTTGTTACTGCACCGATACCGACATTATAGGCGATGGATGTGCCGGGGTCGCGAGGGATGTTGCCTAAGTCATAGTTGGGGATTTTAG
Source organism: uncultured Eubacteriales bacterium (assembly GCA_964549955.1). GTDB lineage: Bacteria > Acidobacteriota > Aminicenantia > Aminicenantales > Aminicenantaceae > CAZGMN01. The sequence goes on along the minus strand of CAZJXZ010000017.1, from coordinate 3,266 downwards.
GATGGTCTTTCCAGTTCACGGTAACAATCGCGCCGATTTTCCATCTGTCGCCAATTCGCCTCTTGTAACCTGCGTGCAATATCCAGCCTTTGCTTTCATCGCGGTTAAGCTCGGTGCGGATTGGAGCAGGGGGCTGGGATTCGAAAATATAAACTGGTTCAGGATAGGTCACCTCATGGCGTGCTTTGAAAATATTTTGAGCCATAACAAATTCAAGTTGGTCAACATCAGTCAATTCGGCCAAAATGCCGAGCTTATACTCGCGAGACCAACCGGATTGTTTAATTTCGTAACTTCCGGGATAGAGCAGATTGACTCCATCAAGAGCAGTATAATCAGCCGAGGAGATACTTCCAGCGATTGAGACATTCGGTCCAGGCAATCTCACTCCGAATAATCCAAAGGCATAAGCGTTGCTTCCGATATCATTACGAATCGATGGAGAATAAACCCCCCATCCAGCGGCCGATGTCCAACGCTTGGCAGAATATCCTTGATAGGCAACTAATCCACCAGCGTAGGTCTTGCCCACCTGAAAAAATCCTCCGAAGGGAATGGAATTCATTGAGGTTCCCAAGTATTTCGATGAACCCGAGGGCGTGAACACGGGCCGGGCGTTTTCATTGCTCCAGCTATTTCGCGTCGGCGAGGAGAAAATGGTAAGTTCCCGAATCCGCGAAGCCTTGGCCGGATTGACAAACGGGTCACCGAGCAGGTCATCGAAGGCAATCGAGAGATTGCCCATTCCCCGGGCGAGCGACAGATGAAATTCAGCTTGATTGGCTGTGATGACCGGGACTGTTCGAATGTGAATTTCTTGGGCGAAGAGCAGAGAAGAAAATATAATGGTGAAAACTATTAAAAAAGGCAATTTCACTTTCATAATTACCTCCGCTTTTTGCTTGTTTTATAAAAATTTAGCATACTCTTCAAATAAATTCAAGGAAAAATAGATATAAGACCTCTCCAAAGACTTACTTCTTCCTTCCATTATTCCAACATAACATTCTCTTTCGGCAATTTTGGGTTTATGTTATCGTTTGAAAATAGGAGAGACTTGAGCTAATATATAAATCATAAAAGGAGTCTGAGATGAAGAGTAAAATTTTCACAAGAGTCAGTGTCCTAGCACTAATGATTTTAGTTTTTTCATTGGCTGCTTCTCCCAAAGAGGAGATAGTCCAGAGTGCCTGGGCTTCTACTCCTCTGAATATCGACGGCTCAAACACAGACTGGCAGGATGTGACTATGAATTTCGCCAAAAACGTTGAAGTTGAGTATGCCTTCAAGAACGATGCGCAGTATCTCTATGTCTTCTTTACCTTCAAGAATCCGAAGTATATGACCACGGTTCGTATGACGGGCATAACGCTCTGGTTCAGGACAGAGGGCAAGGACAAGAAAACATACGGAATTAAGTTTAAGGAAAAACAGGTCAGTGGAGATGAACTGATTGCCATTCTGGAGAAACAGCAGGGGCAACTACCAGAAGACCAGAAAAAACAGCTGAAGGCAAAGGCTTTTTATTCCGTTTTTCTGGGAGAGGTCATAGATAAAAAAGGGAAGATTCTCACGCCGACAGCCTTGGGCGGTGAATTGGAAGTTCCCATGTTCAGGCAGAAAGGGAGTCAGGCAGGAATGAGCTACGAATTCAGGCTTCTCCTTAACACCCTTGAAAAATTGGCTGCTGAGCTGCGGCTTGAGCCGGGGAAAACCGTAAATCTCGGTTTTGAATGGGGTGGAATGACCAAAGAGCTCTTGGAAAGGAAGGTCGAGCAGCTGGAAGGTAGATCGGATCCTGAGCTGCGGTCTTTAGAAAGAGAGTCAAGTAGCTCGGATGCATTCCAAATGGAGTCGGTCAGAAGAGGCACCCAAAAATTTTCTTTTTGGGTGAATGTTCAGTTAGCCCAAAGCCAGCAATAAGTTTTTTAAGGCGCTCAGCAATCAAAGGCACTTTTCATGCCAAATTTTCTATAGCCTTCGAGTTATTCTAAGAACTAAACCCTTTTCCTTGACATCGATTATCAAATAAAGATATGCTCTTGCGAAAGAGAATTCCGTGAGAAAATGCTTTGTGAGGCGTTTCTGTCTGGTTTTTTTCATATTGTTCGTCTCACTCTGCGCCTCTTTTGCGCAGGAGAAAGCAGGACTCTCTGATGAGCAGGTGAAAGAGCGGCTGAGCTTTATAGAGAATGCCCTGCATTCGGCACAGCCGCGCGCCCGAACCTGGTGGTACGGTTGGATAGCCGGTTATTCAACCGGGGCCATCGCCCAGGCGGGCCTGTCTGCAGCTAACTGGAATAAAAAAGACAGCGATAGGGATTTTGCCGAGGATATGCTTGTAGGGAGTGTGACCTGCGCGCTTGGAGTCGGCGGTCTGTTGATCAATCCTTTTGCTCCGGCCTATGGCGCTAAAAGGCTTCGGCTAATGCTTGAAGGCACGCCAGAAGAGCGCCGGGTCAAACTCTTAAAAGCCGAGGAACTCCTCCGCGAGTGTGCCCGGAGGGAGAAGGAGGGACAAGGCTGGCTCACCCATTTGTTGAATATCGGCGTTAATATAGCAGGCGGGCTCGTGACCGTGTTCGCCTTTGACCGACCCTGGTCCGACGGGCTCCTAACCTTTGTGACTAACGAGGCTGTTTCACTCCTGAATATTTATACCCAGCCGCGTCGTGCGGTCCGTGATCTGAATAATTACGAAATAAAGTACCTCGGCGGACAGGGAACCTATAGGAAAGAGCCGGGAGAGCAAAGGTGGTTTTTCAGCGTTTACCTGGGCGGCTTCACTGTCGGAATGCGATTTTAGTTAGCCACAGAGGAGGATAGTTTGAAGGAAGAAGCGCGATTTCGAGCTTACGGTTACCGCTGGCTAGTCCTTTTATCCTTTGTGATTATTTCAATCATGACTCAGGTCCTCTGGATAACATTTGCGCCCATTACCAGCGCGGCAGCGCAGTTCTATCACACCTCTGATTTGATGATCGGCCTGCTGTCCATGAGCTTCATGATTATGTTTATCCTTGTTTTCCTGCCCTCTGCCTATGCGATCGACACCTGGGGCTTCAGAACAGCTGTCGGCATCGGCGCGGTCCTGACCGCAGTTTTCGGCCTGACACGCGGGGTATTCGCATCGAACTTTAACATCGTCCTCATCTCTCAGATTGGAGTCGCCATCGGCCAGCCCTTTGTCATCGGCGCCATCACCAAGATAGCTGCCCGCTGGTTTCTGGCCGAAGAGCGGGCAACTGCTTCTGGAATTGGCACGC
>CAZJXZ010000016.1:0-21652 GCA_964549955.1 uncultured Eubacteriales bacterium | reverse complement strand
TGCTCGGTTTCAGGCTTCGCTCTCCTCGACCTTCGGTCGAGGAACCATGCCCACTAAGCCTTTGCTCTATGTTGGAAAATATATAATGCATTTAAGTTCGTTCATGTCATCCAGGCAAATTAATATTTATTTTCCATCAGATATAGAAATTATTATTATAAATTATTTGAATTAACTAATTTTTTTTAATAAATTAATGGGAAATTGTGATGAATTGTCATAGAAGGAGAAGAGAGATGATGAAGTGGCAAAAGATTGCAGTTGTATGTTTATTGCTCTTCGCTTCTGGAATGTTATTTTCCTCTTGCCGAGTTAAAGGTGAAGCCGAGGCTTTTAGAATTGAAGCCAGGGCAGTTCACGACAGCGCTCTAACCGTTGATACCCATATTGATACTCCTGCCCACATGTTGAGAGAAGGATGGAAGATTGGAGAGCGCCATGACCCTTCTCAGAGGGAGAGCGGGAAGATCGACCTGCCTCGAATGGCTGAAGGCGGTCTGGATGCTGCGTTTTTTGCGGTCTTTGTCGGGCAGGGCGAGAGAACGCCTGAAGGCTATGCCCGAGCCAAAGAGCAAACCATGTCTTTGCTGGATGCCATTCATAAAATGGCTGAGGACTATCCTCATTTGGTGGAGATTGCCTTCAGCCCTGAGGATGCCTACCGCTTGGAAAAGGAAGGAAAAAGGGCGGCATTCATCGGGATGGAGAATGGCTACCCCATCGACACAAACCTTACTCTCTTAGAAGAATATTATAAAAGGGGAGTCCGCTACCTCACCCTCTGCCACAGTCGGGATAACGACCTTTGCGATTCCTCCATGGAGAGGCAAAGCCCAGAGGATAATGGCTTGAGTGAATTCGGAAAAGAGGTCGTTGCTGAATGCAACCGGCTGGGAATCATGGTTGATGTCTCCCATGTTTCCGATAAATCATTTTTCGATGTGCTTCAGGTCACAAGAGCGCCGGTCATTGCTTCCCATTCTGGAGTCAGGGCCATCTGTGATACTCAGAGAAATCTCTCGGATGAAATGCTCAAGGCATTTGCTTTAAACGGAGGAGTCATCCAGGTTTGTTTTGTCTCCAGCTTTCTCAAGAAAGAAAAGCCTAATCCGGAAAGAGATAAAGCACTTCAAGGACTCAGAGAGAAATACGGCTCCCGCCGCGATATCAAGGATGAGGTGACCTTGGCCAAGATGCGCGAAGAATACGAAGCCATTTTGGAGAAGTATCCTGTGGAAAGGGCCACCGTCAAAGACTTGGTCAACCATATCGACCATGTCGTCAAACTGGTCGGAGTGGATTATGTGGGAGTAGGAACGGATTTTGACGGAGGCGGGGAACTCGATGGCTGTGAGGAAGTCAGCCAGATGTCCCATATCACCGAGGAGCTCCTTCGCCGCGGCTATTCAGCAGAAGAAATCCGCAAGATTTGGGGTGGGAATCTGATGCGCGTCTTTGGAAAAGTCATCCAAATAGCAGAAAAAAGCAAATAATAAATTTCCTTCTGACATTCTTTTCAAGTTACTCGCCATTCCTGTAAAAAAAGTTTACAAAAAAGATATTCTATCAAGCTGTTTTTTCTTTCCTAAATTGCTCTTATTGAAGGAATTAGCCTATATTTTCAGTTGGCATAAAAATTGCCTTCAAGTTGCTATAAATTTAAGAATAATTTATCATTGAGGAAAAGTACACATGGTCAAGAAATCTTCGCTCCATATCTATTGCCTCTGCCTCTTTCTTTCATTGCTTTTTTTCCTGCCCCTTTTAGCTTTGGCCCAAAAGAGAGAAAGCAGACCTCGCTTTGGAGGAGTCTTCCATCTGAAAGCTTTTGCCAACGAATTTCGAATTCAGCTCGACCCGGCAAGCCCTGATTCATTTATTTTTATCTCTGAACAGCTTTTTGACAGCTTGGTCAGATTGGATAAGAACTTGAACATCGTCCCTCATCTGGCTGAGTACTGGTCAATCTCTTCCGACGGCACAGGATACATTTTTTATTTGAGAAAAGGAGTCAAGTTTCACCACGGAAGCGAGCTTACAGCCGAAGACGTGAAATTTTCTCTGGAGCGGCTTCTCGACCCTAAGCTCAATTACCCCTATCATCAGCACTTTCTGAACACTGTGGTTGGAGCCAAAGATTTTTGGGAAGGAAAGGCCAAGGAAGTTTCAGGATTCAAGGTCAGAGATAAATACGCATTCGAGATTCAGTGGACAAAGCCGTTCGTCTCTGCCCTGAGCCTGATGAGCATGCATTTTTGCAAAATCCTTCCCCGAGAGCTAGTCCAGGAAAGAGGAAGAGGTTTTTTCTTAAAGCCTTCAGGAACAGGCCCCTTTGTCTTTGATTCCTGGGTAAGAGACACAAGGCTGAATATCGTCGGGGTTAGATTGGTCAGGAACGGGGAATATTTTGGCGGAAGGCCTTATCTGGAAGCTTTAGAGTTCAGCCCCAAATTCACTCTCGATCATTTTTTGAAAAAGGAGATAGAATTAATCCCAGTGCTCTCCGAGAGGCTTCTTCAATCCAATTATCAGATTTTTGAGAACGGATTGCTTCATCCTGTGTTTTTAGGGATGAGCTGCCAAATCCCTCCTCTTGACCAAGCGGCTGTTCGCAGGGCCGTCGCCTTGGTCATCGACAAAGAAGAAATTGTCCGAGCCGCCCATGATGCCAGATATGTCCTTCAAGTGACAAACAACTACATTCCTCCCCGATTGCCGGGATTTTTCCCAAAAGATGATGAAAAGAGCTTTGACCCCGAGCAGGCAAAAAAGCTGCTCCAGGAAGCTGGCTTCTCAGCCGAGAACAGGCTTCCCACAGTCACTTTGCTCCTCGATTCTCCAAGAACAGAAGCTAAACTCAGAATCTACAGAGAATTTCGCAGGCAGCTCGAGCCTCTCAGCATAAGATTAAGGCTTGATTTTTATAAATCGATTGAGGAAATAGAGAATTTTAAAGAGCCCTATCTGCTTCTGAGCGAGAGGATGATGACCTTCCCTGACCCTGAAGCTTTCATCCGACCTCTCTTTTTCTCAAAGTCCGCATTCAATATTTTTCGTTATTCTAATCCCGAAGTGGATGCTCTTCTCCAAGAGGCTGCGGTGGAGCTGAGCTGGACGAAGAGGATAAATCTTTTCCATCAAATTGAACAGATTCTCGCTTCCGATGTCCCGGCTCTTCCTCTTTTTTCCAAACAGAACAGGGTAGCCGTACAGCCCTACGTTAAGGGAGTGGAAGTCCCTCCTCTTGGTTTGTCTTACCTGGAAGCTAGGAAGATATGGCTGGATAAATAAATGAAAGTTCGATTCCACACCTCCCTCAAGATGAGGTTCATGCTCTCTGTCATTGGCCTGCTCATCGTGCTGGTGGGATTGATCATCTTTGTCATCGAGCAACGGGAGGAGAAAGCTATCTTTGAAGAGCAGAAGAACAAGGGGGTTTTGATTGCCAAGAATATTGCCAATTTGAACTATTATCCTTTTATTTATTGGGACAAGGATGGAGTCAAGGAAAATATCGAAGCCCAGATCGATGAGAAGCTCATCTATGTCATCTTTTACGACCGCAACAGCAGGCCTTTTGTCTCCAATGATTTCATAATGGATTATGAGGAGATTTATGGCCTCAGCCGCCTCAAAGCCGAGGCTGATGAGAAAAGCTATTTCTTCGAATCAAAAAGGCTCAAAGACAAAAGCTCAGGAAGAGTCCTTAGGATTCTGGAAATCGAAGTGCCGATAATCGTCGCCGGTTCTCCGACAAAATGGGGTTCGATAAAGATTGGACTCTCGCTGAAAGAGATGAGCAGTGAGATTCAAAAAACACGCATGATGTTGATCCTGGTCGGACTTGTGGGACTGGTGATCGGCGTTGGCGGAGCGGCCCTCTTGTCAAGGCGCATCACCGGACCCTTGAAAAAATTGGTGGAGGCCACGGTGAAGATTTCCAAAGGAGAATTCACTCAAGAGATTGATATCGATGCCAAGGATGAGATCGGAAACTTGGCCCAGAGCTTCAATAACATGAGTTATCAGCTTCTCTTGGCTAGAAAAAGAATGGAGGAGGCTAACAAGAAATTGATTCAGGCTGAAAAGCTGGCTTCCATCGGCCGCATCTCTGCCGGGATCGCCCATGAGATCCGCAATCCGCTGACAGCTGTCAAGCTGAACATCCAAAAGCTTTTTCAGAGCGCTCGCTTGGATGAAATTGAGAAAGATCATTTAAGCCTTTCCCAAGAAGGGATTGTTCAGATGGAGAAGTTCATCAAAGAGCTCCTGGACTTCACTCGAGCTTCTGAGTTGAATTTGACTCGATTTTCTATCGAACAGATTCTCGATGAGTCGATAAAGATAGTCGCTGATTCTTTGGAGTTGAAAAAAATTGTTCTCGAGAAAAATTACGAGCGAGGATTACCCCAGGTTCTTGCCGACGGCGACAAGATGAGGCAGGTCTTCTTGAACGTTCTACGAAATGCCTATGAAGCCCTAGGGGAAGGCGGAAAGATTAAGATTTCCCTTTCTCTTTTGAAGGATGAATCAGGTAAGAAGATTAAGATTGAAGTCGCCGACAGCGGCAGCGGGATTCCTCCAGAAAACAGAGAGATTATTTTTGAGCCCTTCTACACAACCAAATCTTCTGGGATTGGATTGGGTTTGGCCAATGCCCGCAAGATTGTTGAACAACACAGGGGCTCGATAAAATATAAAGAGGATTTCGAGCATGGAGCCTGTTTTGAAATCCTTATTCCCTGCGAGGGAGAAAGATGAAATCAATCTTAGTTATCGACGATGATCCTTTAATCGGAAAAACTCTCTCCTCTCATCTCAGCCGAAGAGGTTTTGAGGTTCTTTTAGCTGCCGCTGGGGAAGAAGGTCTTCAAAAGTATGGAGAGAGCAGCCCAGACTTGGTCATACTCGATATCCGCCTTCCGGATAGGGATGGCCTTGAAATCTTAGGCAGGATAAAAGAAAAGGACAAGAATGCCTGCATCATCATCATGACAGCTTATGATGATATGAAGACAACCGTCGAAGCCATAAAATCAGGAGCTTTCGAGTATCTGGTCAAACCCCTGGACTATGTCGAGTTGGATTTGACAGTCGACAAGGCTTTCCAGATCAAGAGCTTGGAAGAGAAAGTCAGCTACATGATGGAAGAGAAGCAGAAGGAATACACCATCGATAACATCATCGGGCATTCCCCGCAGATGAGGCAGGTCTTTAAGCTCATCGGGTCGGTGGCGAATTCAAGAACCAACGTTCTTATCCAGGGTGAGAGTGGGACAGGAAAAGAACTGGTGGCCAAGGCCGTTCACTACAACAGCCCTTATCGAGATGAGCCCTTTATTGTCATCAATTGCTCGGCCATCACCGACACCCTCTTGGAGAGCGAGCTCTTCGGCCATGTCAAAGGAGCTTTCACCGATGCTATTTCTGAGACCAGAGGAAAGTTTGAGATAGCCGGGAAGGGCACGCTCTTCCTGGATGAAATCGGAGACATCTCTACGAATCTCCAGGCGAAGCTTCTGCGGGTGATTGAAACAAGAGATTTCATGAAGGTCGGAGGGGAGAAAATCCTGAAGACCCAGGCGAGAATCATAGCCGCCACCAACCAGGAGCTAAGGTCTCTTGTCGAGAAAGGAAAGTTGAGAGAAGACCTTTACTACCGTCTGAAAGTGGTGGAAATAACGTTGCCTCCGCTTCGTGAAAGAAAGGAGGATATTCCAGAATTAGTCGCCTATCTTTTGGAAAAGATAAATCGCAAGCTGCGGAAGAATGTGGGGAAAATTCCTCCAGAAGTCATGAAGCTCCTGGTCAACCATCCCTGGAAAGGTAATGTCAGGGAGTTAGAGAATGCTTTGACTCGAGCCGTCATCCTGGCCAAGGGCGATGTGATTCTGGAAGAAAATTTGCCTCTTGAGCCAGCAGAGAAGAAGCTCTTTATCAAGGAGCTTGTCGCTTTAAGGGAAATCGAAAAGAATTATATTCAGCACGTCTTAAAAGCAACGAAGGGAAACAAAACCAAGACCAGCCAAATCTTGCAGATCAGCCGCCCTACCCTTGATAAGAAGATTAAGGAATACGGGCTAGATGTCTGAGTGTAAATGCTTTACATCTGCGTGTAAATATTTTTTCAGCAGAAGGCAAGAATTTCAGCTATGAAGAAAGTCTCGTCTTTTTTCCTTGGTTCAGGCTTTCTCTTTTCGCTAATGCGAAGACGAGGCTCATACCGTTAATTTATTTATTATTTGTTACTTGGTTAATTTTCCAAGAGATTTCCCTCCCGCCACAGCTGAAGTTATTTGCCTCTCCATTTATTGGATTTATAAAGGAAATTTTTTTGTTTTGGCACAAAAAATGCAGAAAACATCTTGTCCATCAACATCTAAGCTTGAAAGAGGTGAAAGAGAAAAGATGACCGAAAAGAAGATTGTCGTTGTTGACGATGATGAGTCCATTCGCAAGACCTTTTTCTTGATCCTTCACCAAAACTATCAAGTCTACCTTGCCAAGGATTCCAAAGAGGCCTTGCAGCGTTTCAAGAATGCCAAGATTGATCTAATTATCGCTGACTTTAAATTGCCTGATATGAACGGTCTGGAAATGATCGCCAAATTCCGAGAAGCTGGCTACCAAGGAGAAATCATTCTGATTTCGGCCTTTCCAGACTTGGTGAAAGTCGATGATCTTAAGAATCTTTCTATCTCCCATTTCTTTGTTAAACCACTTGATTTAGATGCTCTCAACAGGTCTATAGGCCATCTTCTGGATTCAGAAAAAATTTCGGAGAAGAGGTTATGAGAAGGGATTTCATTCCTAACCAAACTGCCAGAGAGGGTTATGAATTTATTAATCATCGGCTGGTTCGAATTCATCCTGTCTGGTATTCATTCATCAAGTACTGTGAGTCAATGAGATTTGGAGACATAGAGAAGCTGAAGATTCAGGATGGACTGCCGATGATCGCTGAGGAAGTTAAGAAAAAGATAAAATTTATTGATGATGAATGAGAAAATTTGACATAAGTCCTAGCCTTTGAAGGAGAGAAAAGATGAGGTCAGAAAAATTGATTCCTGAGAAAGAGGTTCTTGATTCTTTTAATTTAGAATCAGGGCTGGAGAAGGAGAGTGAGAGAAGGCCGAGCTTTACCCTATTTCCTGAAAGAATTCAGGAAAGAGAAGAAATCTTCATGGGATTTGAAGAATCTCTTCCTGCCAGCTCCAAAGAAAGGATGGAGCTTTTCAGAGAATATCAATTGAGGGACAGGCTCTTCTGGCTCTTCATTGAATATTTTTTCCTGAGCAGCAACATTCCTTTGAAAGAGCTCATCGACGGCATGGAGAAGAATATTATCCTGAGGACATTGCATAAGGTTAATGGCAATCAGAAAAAAGCAGCAAAAATTTTGCAGATTAAGTACTCCACTCTCAACGAAAAAATAAAAAGATACAATATTCACTTCAGAACAAACCGCTTCTGATTTTAAATCATCCCTCGGCAAAATTTTTTGAAAGAGAGAATTAAAGAATTCTACCTTGACCTAGTTAGGCTGATTCAATTTTTCGAATATTTGCATCCAAATTAATGGATAAAGTCTGAAAGAGAATTGGCAGCATTTTTAATAAATTATTATTGATAAAAGAGATAAACTTCAGACTGGGAAATGGCATGATATTTGCAAATTAAATAAACGGCTGGAATAAAAGCCGCATAAAATTTAAACAGCTGACTCATAAAAAGAGGCTGTTTGAGGCTTCCCAGGAGCCTCGGGCAGCCTCTTTTTTTTTGTAATGAAAAACCAAGAAAAGGAGGTGAGAATAGAAAAAAGCCAAATAGGGATATCGATGGAGTAATTATTTACTCCAGGGTAAGGATTAATCAATCAACCTAAAAAAAGGAGGTTCTGAGTGCGGAAATTATTCAGCATTCTATTTGTGCTTCTTCTTTCCTGTTCGCTCGCGGCACAGATAAGAACAGGAAATCTCTATGGTAAGATTGCCGATGAAGAAGGAAATCCTATTCCTGGCGTCACTTTGACCTTGACCAGCTCCATAATAGCTCCTTTGCATGCCGTAAGTTCCTCGACCGGTATTTATAGGTTTCTCTCTCTTCCCCCAGGGAAAGACTATGTTATCAAGGCAGAGCTTGGCGGATTCAAAACAGAGATTAGGCAGGGAATTATCGTTACTGTCGGACAGAACGTTGAACTGAACCTGACCATGACTGTGGGCAGGATCGAAGAAGAGGTGACGGTTATCGCGGATTCCCCAGTGGTTGATGCCAAGAAGACCTCGGTCGGAATCAATGTGACTCAGGAAGCGCTGCAGTCTCTGCCTACGGCAAGAGACCCGTGGGTTGTCCTCCAGATGGCCCCCTCGATCATCACCGATAGGGAGAACGTCGGAGGAGCAGAATCCGGGCAGCAGTCCACATATGTTGCCAAGGGTGCTGCTAATTATAACGATAACGTTTGGTCGATGGACGGAATCGTCATCACCGATCCTGCCGCCATCGGAGCGTCTCCGAGCTACTATGACTTTGATGCTTTTGAGGAGATGCAGATTACGGTTGGCGGTGCGGATGTGACGGTGCAGACCGGCGGCGTGGCTTTGAACATGATCACCCATCGTGGCGGAAACAAGATCTCCCTTGGTGGAAGATTCTATGTCACAGACGAGAAATTCCAGGCCACAAATGCAGAATATGTGACAGAGAAAAAGGCAGTAGAGCCTTACTTTGCCGGTGTCAACCGCATCGTTAACAACAAGGACTATGGTTTTAACCTTGGCGGTCCTCTAGTCAAAGATAGGGCTTGGTTGTGGGGCTCCTTTGGTGTCCAGGACCTTAAGACCATAACTGTCTACGGAAAGAAAGATGATACCCTTCTGACCAACTATGTGGCCAAGCTCAATCTACAGATTGTCCCTGAAAACCGCTTTGAAGCTTTCATCCATATTGGCGGAAAGCAGAAGTGGGGACGGTCCTCGTCCATTGCCAATCCTGAGGGTTTATACCAGCAGGGCCGTTACCATTTTGGCAGCCCAATCTTCAAGCTTCAGGATGAGCACAGTTTCGGAGACAATATCTTTATCTCTATGAAATACGCCTTCTCCGACGCAGGCTTCAGCCTGACACCGATGGCTGATTTGAATTTTGAGAAGCCATTGATTGTTGATATCAAGGGTCAGAGAAACTATGGGTCGCAGGCAGCTCGCTACTACGTTGAACGTCCGGTCAATCAGTACAATTTTCTTTTTAATTATTATAACGATAGCCTCCTCGGAGCAAGCCATGATGTCAAGGCTGGATTCGAGTTTGCCGACAGAAATGCTTACACTGAATCCGTCAATGCTGGAAATCTTTTCTATCAGCAGCATTTCGACACCAACACTTGGGATTGGAACGCCGATAATTTGCCCGAACCCCCGCCTTCAGCCGAGTACGAAAAATTTAGGCGATTTTACTTTGCCAGGGGAGGCTACAGCGACCTGGGAATAACAGCTTATGCCGGCTATATCACCGATACGATTAGCTTCGGGAGATTCAATATCATCCTTGGCCTGAGATACGACTACCAGAGACCTCGGGTTAACCCGGTCAAGATTGAGGCTGCGAACGATAATCCAGCCTGGAGCATCGTTGACCCAACAGTCAAGAGCGCTCTTGATGGCCTTTTGCCCGGCCTTGAAATCGAGCAGATCAATGCTACGGCCGATGAAGGAAGTGCCTATTCCTGGCAGGTCTGGTCTCCGAGATTGGGTTTAATTTGGGATGTCAGCGGCAACGGCAAGACAATCGCCAAGCTGTCCCTTGCTTCCTACGGAAATTTCATGGGAACCGGAACAGCAGCCAACTGGTTGCCGGGTGGAACAGGCGGAACTATGAATTTCTGGTGGTGGGATGACGGTGACGGAATCGTTGAATTCCCAGAGCTTTACTGGAACTGGATAGGAGGTGCTACTCCATTTGCCCGCTATCGTGTCTTCAACAATGATGGAACTCTTGCCTTGAGCGACGCTCAATGGACAAACGCCTACGGAACTTTTTGGAGCGGATACGATCGTCTCAATCCAGAACAGACAAAAGCTCCCTACATCACTTTTGAGGCGAATGCTGGCTCTACCCGCACCTCGGAAGCCATGCTCACACTCGATAAGGAAATCTTCACCAATTTTGCCGTGACTGTTAACGCCACTTACAGAAGATACGACCGTTTCACTTGGGGCAACAAGTACTTTGTCGATTCCGTAACCGGCGAGCGCTATGGCTTCCAGAATAGGGACTGGTGGATTATGTCTTCTAACCGTCCGCCAGCCTCGGTCACAGTTACCCCGACAACGACAAAATGGGATGGAAATACAGGAGATGCTCCGCAGCATGATTGGTACCACATGGTCAACAGCTTCACCGAGAATGGGCGCACTTTTGACCCCTCTCTCTATTCTGACTACAGCCTGGTCACCAGACAGCCTGATTATTACCAAGAATATTATGGTCTTGACCTCATCTTCACCAAGAGGCTCTCCAAAAAGTGGATGCTCGATGCCAGTTTCACCCTGCAGGACCAGAGACAGCATTATGGAGACATGGGCTACTGGCATGCCACCAACCTCTGGGCTATGGATGGAAAGGATTATTCAGCCTTTATCGGCGCTGCAAGCGGACTGCTCAACCAGTACACTAACTCAAGGTGGTTGACCAAAGTCTCAGGCCTCTATCAACTCCCCTACGATATTAATGTCGCCTTCAACTTCCTGGCCAGAGAGGGCTGGATCATCCAGGAGACATTCACCTTCGTCGACTACACTCTTCAAAGCTCTAGCCCAAGAGACTATAGCTTTTCTTCCTACATCCATCCTTTTGGAGCAGACAGGCTTGCCACCTACTACAAGCTGGATCTTCGCTTAGAGAAGATGATCAAGTTCGGAGACTATGGACGAATTTATATTATGGCCGACCTCTTCAACGTCTTCAACAGCAAGCTCGAGCTCAGAAGGTATCAGAAAAACTGGGGAACGTTCTACTTCTACGGTATCGGTGACTCGCGGAATTGGTTCAGGCCTACCAGCACAGCCTATGCTCTCGACGGGATTTTGAACCCCAGAGTGCTTCGGCTCGGAGTCAGGTTCCAGTTCTAGAAGACTTCAAGTTCGACCTGGATGCCCCTCCCGGGTTTGCACCCGGGAGGGGCACGTCTATCCAGGTATGTCATTTTAAAACGATGATGAAAAAGTTGAAGGACGATTCGTCGCAAGGAAAGCTTATTCACGTCCATCCAATCTGGTATTTATTCATGAAGTATTGTGAGACGATAAAGAACGGAGAGATAGAGAGGCTAAAGATTCAAGATGGGCTTCCAATGCTGGCTGAGGAAGTCAAGAAAAAAATAAAATTTGGCGAAGGGGATTAATTGCAGATTTGAGAGGGTTAAGATGAGGCGAGGGAAATTCATTGACCAGCATAAAATAGACCGCACGGAATTTCTTGACATTGAACAGGCACTTGATGAGAGAAGGCGATATCCAGAGATTTTTTTCCCCGATGAGATTAAGAAGAACAAAGCACCTAAGCTAAGAATTGATGATTTTTTTAACCGCTCCTCATACCGTTGCCAGAATAAAAATGATTTTTTAAAGGAATTCCAGGTGAGGAATGAAATCTGCTGGCTTTTCATAGAATATTTTTTCACCTCGAGCAACAAGCCTCTGAAGAAGTTCATGGGCTTTATGGAAAGAAACATCATCCTCAGAACTCTTTATAAGGCTAACGGAAATCAGGCAGAAGCTGCAAGGATTTTGGGGATAAAGAGCACGACTCTCAACGAGAAGATTAAAAGATACGAGATTCGCATTCGATAATAGAGTTTTTTCTTTACTCGAAAGAAAAAGAAATATCTCTTTGCTATAAAGGATCAGGCTTTTTACCATGGAAAAAGATGCTTTCCATTTAGCGCTGGTCATTGTTCGACGGATGCTGTAGAATATCGAAAGGAGGATGAAGGTGAGGCGCCAAGAATTATTGTCGAGATATTTTCTATCCCTGCTTCTTTTCAACCCTCTTCTCTGGATTGGACACAGAAACGTTTATTCCTCAGAAGCCTCTGAGTCTTTGCCAGCGGAAGAGAGAAAAATATCGGAATCCTGGATGGGAATTTACATGAATGGAATAAAAGTCGGTTACAGCCATAGCCAGGAATTTTTGGTGAAGAAGGATGGAAAGGAGTTCAGGAAGGATTGCGATGAATCATTGATGAAAGTCTCCCGTCTCGGCGGGAACCCGGTGCAAATTTTTTCCGCGCAGGAATCATTGTTAGATAAAAAGGGAAAGCCTTTAGAGCTTATCTTAAGAATGAAAATATCAGAGACGGAAACGGTAACCAAGGCTGAGGTCGGCGCTGATAAGATACTATTCAAGTCCAACGGAAAACCTATAAAAGAGCTCCCCTATGAAGAGGAGTTTTACTTTGGAACTCCTTTGGAGAAGATTATCCAGGAAGATGGTTTAAAGCCCGGCAAGAAACACAGTTTTAAAATATTGGACCCTGTGACTCGCTCTCTTGTCGATTGTCGCTTTGAAGTCATCGGCCAGGAGGATGTCTTGATTCTGGGAAAAGAAATGAAGCTGTGGCATGTAAAGGAAGAGATGACTTCTGTTGTGCCTATTGTCAGCGATGAGTGGATTGACCGCAGTGGAGACGTTTGGAAGACGGCAAGTAAGGTAAGCTTTGTTGTGACCACATCCATCCGCATGCCACAAGAAAGAGCCGTTGAGGTTTCAGGCGAGAATTTCGACATCGCCTTCTCGACAGTCATCAAACCCAACATCGCTTTTGATCGCCCCCAGGAAGTCCAGAGAGTGACCTTCAAGCTCAGCGGAGTTTCTCTGGATAAAATCAAGGATTTTCCTTTTGATGATGGCAGTCAAAAGATCGATGAGGTTGGGAAAGATTATGTTATCATCCAAACGAATTCACAGATATTCAATGAAAAGGAATCCATCTCTTTTCCAGTGAAAGAGGAAGAGTTCCGCATGTATTTAAAGCCGACTTCGTTTTGTGAGGCCGACGACCCAGATATACAAAGAGTAGCCAAGGAGATTGTCGGCCAAGAGAAAAATTCCTGGAGAGCCGCGAAGAAGCTCTCAGAATGGGTTAAGAAAGCTATGACTCCCAATTATGATGTCGGCTTTGCCACGGCCAAGGAAACCTTGAGAAATCGAAAAGGGGATTGCTCGGAGCACACAGTTCTGACCGTTGCTCTCTGTCGAGCTTCTGGAATTCCATCAAGGGCTGCGGTGGGAATCATGTCTGCTCAGGGAATATTCGCCTATCACATGTGGCCTGAAGTCTATGTTGGACGCTGGATCGGACTCGATTCGAAATGGCTGGCCGTGGATAAGAAGAGCGGCGAGTATTACACCGATGCCACCCACATCAAGTTTGGAAGAAGCCTCCTTGATGAGGATATCTTTAAGGAGATGGCCCAGGCCGTAGCTGAAATCGTCGGCCAGCTCAAACTGGAAATATTGGATTTTTATCAGGACAAATAGAGTTCAAGGTCGAAAGCATCTCTTCCTTGATGGAAAATCTTGTTTGTAAAAATAGTTTACAGAGAACGCTCGTTTGATAAGATTGTAAATGCTTTCAAGGGGGGAGAGCTTATAAGACTAAGGTCAATCTGGCATAAATTTTGCTCATGATTGTGCTTACAAACCCTGGAGAAGAAATCAGTAGAACAAAGGGAGAAAAAACTTTCATAAGCCAGAGAAGCCAAAAGGAGAATATCATGAGCAAAAGAGTATTAATCATCCTGATTGTTTTGAGTCTTTTTATTCTTTTCTTTCTATCAAGCTTGACAGTCTTTGCCCAAAACGAGGTTAAAGTCGGCAAAAAATTATGGGTCGCATCTACGAAAAACCTCGCCGTCTTTCATATTCTTGTCATGCTCAGCCCTTCTGGCGAAGCCATGAAACAGCGCTTCTTTCATCCCCTGACAAAGAAAGCAAGGGACCATTTCAGCGAATTCAGGAATCATCCGGCTGTCCAGAGCACTGACCAGATGTTCAAGATGGCCTGGTATTTCGTTCTCAACAACATCGCTTTCTATTACTCTGAATTCCCAGAAGCAAAGCTTGTCAGAAAGATTCCTGAAGAGTACAGAGAATGGAAGTCGATGGAAAAAATGATATCAGATTATCTAGCCTCTGTCAGAGATTTTTATTTACGCTCCAGGTTCGAAAATTTCTGGGAAAATTGTCTCCAGGAGATTCAAGCGGTGATGATTGAAGTCAAGGATAATCTTCCTTCGCTTGACATACCGCAGTTGATGGAAGATCTTTACGGCAAGCCAGTCGAGCGATTTTATTTTGTGCCCTGCCCTTTTATGGCCAGCTCAGCCACCCATGTCGAGATAAACGATAATGGAAAGTGGATATTCTATCATCTCGATGGCTTACAGAAGTATTCTGATAGCTTTTCAAACGTCTATTACGCTTTTCACGAGTTCAGCCATAGCTTCCTCGAGCCGATTTCAAGAAAATATTCAGAAGAAATCAATAAACTGGCTTATCTTTATCAGCCTCTAAAGGAAGACTTCCAGCGCCTGGGCTATGCCAGTTGGGAGCGAGCCTTTGCTGAGCATCTGGTGACTGCTGGTCAGCTTTTTCTGACGAGAAAAACTTTTGGAGAGGAGAAAGCAGAGAAAATGCTGGAAAGGGAGAGCAAGCAAGGCTTCATGCTCTTAGTCCGATTCTGCGATTATTTCAATGAGTATGACCGGAATCGCGGAAGATTCAAGGATATCGAAGCTTTCTATCCAGAAATTCTGAGTCGACTTTCCCGCTTGAAGGTGGAAGAATTCAGGAGGCCGGGGATTTTGGGATTTTACCCTGAGTACAGAGAAGGCAAGCTTTTTATCAAAGAACTTGTTCCTGAATCCCCTCTGCAGCGAGCCGGAGCTCAAAAGGATGACATACTCTTGGCTGTTGGAAAAAGTCAAATAAATTCTGAGGAGAGTTTCAACAGAGCCAAAGAAAGATGGTGGAAGAGCGCAAAGGAAGGAGATTCGGTGGAAATCGTCATTCTCAGACAGGGAAAGGAGATAAGGATGTCTGTTCTGGTTCCTTTTGTCACGGATTACAGATACGTAGAGGATAAATAAGGAAATCGTTTCAAGCGAATCATATTTTTGCTTGTTTTTGCTCTTTTCTTTCTCTGGAAGATGAAGAAAGGAAGCGTTCATATCCGTGATGGAGAGAAGGTTTATTGATCAAGCCGGATGCTTCAATTACCCGCAGGCTTTCCGCCGCTTGATGTTGAATCTTTCACAGATTGAGAAACATAA
The DNA here is from genome assembly GCA_964549955.1 of uncultured Eubacteriales bacterium. Taxonomy (GTDB): domain Bacteria; phylum Acidobacteriota; class Aminicenantia; order Aminicenantales; family Aminicenantaceae; genus CAZGMN01. The sequence continues at coordinate 6,317 of CAZJXZ010000016.1, read as the reverse complement.
ATTTTTAAAGGTTGTTATCTAAAGACAGGGAGGGAGAAATGGCTGTTCGTCAAAAAACAATCATCGCACTTTCATTTTTAGCGCTTTGGGTCTTCGCTCCGGCGATATTTACCTTGGAGGAAAACCGCCCAGGCCTTTCGCTGAAGGAGACCTTTGAGCTTTACGTTCGCTCCATCCAGAATTCTGATCTCAAGAGCCTTTTCACCACGGTCAGCAATAATCCGAAATTCTTCTTCCTGACAAGTCGGGGCAGGCTCATCGACAGCCGCCAGGGCTACTATAAGTTCCACGAAGAATGGTTTAAGGAGAAGGAGTGGGAGATGCCGGTTGACTTGCTGGAGGCTGTCGAAGGTAAAGATTATGGCTACACCAACGCCATTTACCATTACAGAGGAAAGACTCCTGAAGGAGGATGGGCTGGTCTCGATTCCTATTTCACCATGATTTTCCATAAGGAAGATGGGATGTGGAAGGTTGTGGCTGATGTCTGCACTCCGATCAACCGCTACCAGACAGAGGCCAATCCGGAGATAAAATATTCCTTGGAGCAGGTCTTTCTCTTGGAGATGATAAAAAACCGCCGCACCGTGCGCAAGTTTAAGCCGACTCCTGTTCCCAAAGAGCACATCCTCAAGATTCTCGACGCTGCCCGCTTTGCGCCCACTGCTGGAAACCAGCAGCCTTGGAAATTTCTGGTTGTCCAGAATAAAGAAAAGCTGGCTGAGCTTCAAAAAGAGGCTCTTTTCTGGTATCTTGAGCTCTACCAGATGAAGAAAAAACCGACAGAGGAAGACTTGGCCAAGGCCAGAGAGTCAGTGAAGAAGGTCCTGGAAAATGTTCTCTCTGCTCCGGTCTACATCGCCGTGCTTGTTGATTCGACCGCCAAATATCCTGATTATATCCTCTACGATGGGACGCTGGCCGCAGAGAATCTGATGATAGCCGCTCGTGCCCTCGGCTATGGAACCGGTTTTTTTACCTCTTTTTTCCCGGAAGAGAAGATGAAGAATTTTTTCAACATCCCGGAGCAGTACAAGCTTATCTGCTTCACTCCTGTCGGAGTCCCTGAGGAATGGCCTCAGACTCCGCCGAAGAAGAAGCTGGAAGAGTTGGTCATTTTTGAATCATTTTAAGGCCCTAAAACGGTTTTATCAGCGCCAAGCCTGGTCATAGCGTGCTGTAAATCTTAAATGAATATAAATCTGGAAATGAAGTGATTGAAGAGAAGATAAAGGAAAAGATTGAAGGCTGCCGCCAGCAGGTCATCGATACGCTCTGCGAGCTGGTTGCTATACCGACTGTAAACCCTCCAGGCAAGTTTTATCAGGAGTTTGTGGATTATCTCTCCAAGAAATTAAATAACTGGGAAATTGAGCACAGGCTGGTCACTATCCCGGCTAGGGATTATCCCCGCTTATCGATTATCGGATTTCATGGACAGGGCGAGGACAGCCTGCACTTCCACGGCCATTATGATGTTGTGCCCGAATTTTCCTCTGAGCAGTTCAGCCCTCGCCTCCAGGGCGATTGCCTCTTTGGCCGCGGAAGCTCGGACATGAAGGGCGGGCTGGTGGCCATGCTCTTTGCGCTTCTGGCTATCAAGGAGTGCGGCTTAAAGCTGAAGGGAAGGATTACTTTTTCTTTTGTGCCTGATGAAGAAACCGGCGGCTGCCTAGGCACTCAACATCTGATTGAATCAGGGCTTCTTCCCCAGCCCTCGCTGGGCATGCTCATGCCCGAGCCGACAAGCGGCGCTATCTGGAACGCCAACAAGGGAGCTTTGACTTTCAAGGTGGAAGTCAGGGGAAAGTCTGCCCATGTCGGGCTGGAGCATGAAGGGGTGAATGCCTTCGAGCAAATGGTAGAAATCGCTCATTCCCTGCTGAAGTTGCGCAAGGATATTCGCCGCAGAAAAACCGAGATGCCCATCAATCCGCCAGAAGCCAACCGTTCAGTGATGCTCATCGGCGGCGAATCTGGGAGCGGCGTCAGCTTTAATATCGTTCCTGACAGAGCCTTCTTCACCATCGAGCGCAGAATCAATCCTGAGGAGAGCCTCGATGAAGCCAAAACAGAGCTGATGCGCCTTTTGGAGAATTACAAAAGGAGGGGCGTCGAGATTGAGGTGAAAATTTTGCAGGAAGGAGAGCCCTCTGCGGCTGATACAAAAACGCCTCTCGCTTTAACCTTGAAGGAGACAATCAGGGATGTGACAGAAAAAATCTCCAGCTTCGAGCTCAGTCCGGGCCTAGTCGAGATTCGCTTTTTCAACAAGCGAGGAATTCCAGGCTTTGCCTATGGTCCTGGCCTTCTTGAAGTCTCCCATCGAGCCGATGAATATGTTCGAATCTCCGATATTCTGAATTGCGCCAAAATTTATTCCCTGACAGCCGCCCGGCTTTTGACATAAGATCATTTTTTTCAACAAGTTCTCCGGGAAAGATAGTCTGCAATCATGCCTGATAAAATTGCTGGTGTGACTGCCATCGCTGTCAGGAAACGCAACAAGAAAGAAAACAGGAAACAGGAAAAGGATGAAGGAATCAAAAAATAAACAGAGACTAGAGCCGTCAAATCTTGATTACGCCGGATTTCTATCTAAAAGAAAAAGCCTTCGATATCTTCAATAAATTCTCTCCTGGGTTTTAAGCTCCCTGTTGACAGTTTTTTTCTCTTGCTGTATATTACAGCAACTTTTGACAAAGGAAACATAAGCAAAAAGGGAAAGGATTGTTGGAGTTAAAATTATAGTTTTCTTTTCAGGAGGTCTGAATGAGCAAGATGATGAAAAAAGTGCTTTTTCTGGCGACAGGCTTTTCATCGCTCGTCATCGCCATCAGTTTGCCGGCGCAGAAAAAGAGCTATGACCTTTTCGAAAGACCAAAAGCATGCGCCCAGTGCCATAAGGATATTTACGTGCAGTGGAAGCAGACCATGATGTCCCAGGCTTACACCCACCACTGGGATGAGATTGAGTATTTCAAGCTGGCTCTTCCCCAGGCTGAGAAAGACCCGAAGGTCGCCGAAATCAAAGCTGGATGCAACGGCTGCCATGCGCCTTCAGCCCTTTACATCGGAGATATTCCTCCTCAGCCGCCTTCAGCCAACACCAGGGCCAATGAGTCTGTCTTCTGCGATATCTGCCACACCGTAACCGGATTTTCTGGCGATACTCCTTTTAATTTTAACTATATCCTTTCGCCAGGGAAGATAAAATACGGCCCAAGGCAAGGAGTCGTCTCTCCTCATCATGAGACAAAGTATCTCGACTTTATCAAATCGCCTGATTTCTGCGGAACATGCCATAATGAGAAAAATCCATATGGAATCTGGGTGAAATCGACTCATCTTGAATGGAAAGATGGCCCTTACTCCAAGCAGGGTGTGAGATGCCAGGATTGTCATATGTGGCACGCTCCCGGAAAGAGCGCGGATATGGGAGAAGCTTTGCCCGATATGGCCAACCATAACTTCCCCGGCGGGCATGTGCTGGCGAAGCTTCGCGGAGCCATCGAGCTCAAAGTCTATGCCGATGCCGAGGAGCTTTCTCCCGGCGATAAAACAGTCATCAGCGTCCATCTTTACAATGCCAAAGCCGGACACAAAATCCCGACCGGCTCAGCCGAAGAAAGGCAGCTCTGGCTCGAGGTGAATGCTGTCGACTCCAAAGGGAACCGCTATCTTCTGCCCCTGGACAAAAAAGGATTCAAAGGAGAGGAGTACACCATCACCTCCAACGAACTTGCCTACCTGGACATCGGCGAGATGATGATGGACATTAAGGACTTCAAAGGCTTGAAGCGGGATGACATCGAGGAAGGACAGAGGATATTCCGCCTTCCCTACTTCGACCCGAAAGGAAGGATGACCATCGGCCAGTGGAACACAGCCTCCCAGGGAATCGATTATCGAATCGGTCCCAGAGAAACTAAGATCGAGAGCTATACCTGGACGCTTCCCCAGAATCTTCCCGAAGGAAAGCTGCGCATCGAGGCCAGGCTTCGCTACCGGCTGCTCGTCAAATCTGTTGCCGAATTTCTCGGTGTTCCTGCCGATGAGTATGAAATCAAGGAAGTCAATTCTGCCGAGACAGAAGTCAATATTATCTATTGATTCAGAATAATCTAGTGGAAAGGCAAGCAAAAGCCAGCGCTCATCGATGAGAGTGCATAATAAAAATTGAAAGAAAAAAAATTCATCTTATATCCTTAAAGAAGCAAAGAGAAATTAAAAAAAGCTATTTATAGAGAGGAGCTGAAATGAAAAAGCTTTTATTTTTAATTATTTGTGTTTTGATTTTAGCCCAGTTTTCGGCAGCGATACCTGTCTTTGCCAGAAAATATGGCTATTCCTGCTCGGTCTGCCATGCGCCCGTCCCACACCTGAAGGCATTCGGCGAGGAATTCATGGATAATGGCTATCGTATCCCGGACAAGGAGCCTCCCCGGGCGACAATCGACACTGGTGATCCCATTCTCCTCCTTCAAAGGGAATTGCCTCTCGCCTTTCGGATTGATGGCTATCTCAATTATGAGCCTGAATCAAGCATAAAGCCTGACATCAAGTCTCCTTTTGTGATGAAGATTCTCTCCGGAGGGAACATCTCAAGCTCCATTTCTTATTACAGCTATTTTCTCTTCACCGAGGAAGGAAAAGTCGCTGGACTTGAGGATACCTATCTCTCTTTCAGAAATGTCTTCGGGCTTCCGCTATCAATCATTTTTGGGCAGTACCGAATCTCAGACCCGATCAAGCCCTCAGAGCTCCGCTTGACCTTCGAGGAATACTTGATCTACAAGTTCAGGGTCGGGCTGTCCGAGATTAGCCTCTCCTACGATCGGGGGATTATGGGAAGCTTCTCCACAAAGTCACAGACAGATTTTGTTTTTCAGTTGGTTAACGGCAATGGAATCGACACCCCAGAAATCTTTGATAAGGATAAATACAAGAGCTTTTTCTGGAGAGTCGCCCAGAGTTTCAGCAAAAAGAAGATAAGAATCGGGGTCTTAGGCTATCATGGCAAGGAAGGAGAGGAGGGGACGGCCAACAGCGTGAGCTACATTGGACCTGACCTGAGGATAAGGCTGCCAAAGGTCGAGCTCATGCTTGAGTATGTCCACAGGAGAGACGACAACCCGATGTTTGCCGAGCAGGCTCTGGCTCAAAAGCAAAAGACAGACGCTTATCTCGGCGAGCTCATATTTTCTCCTTACGGTGAAGGAGGACGCTTGTTCTTCATCCTCGCCTATAACCGGGTCAAATCCTCTCTCCGGGAGATTAACTACCAGAAGGCAACTCTGAACATAAGCTATTTGCTCCGCAGAAACCTGAAATGGATGAATGAGTGCACTCTTGACATCGACGGAAAGGACCATCGCTTTTTGACAGGCATCGTCGTCGGAATTTAAGCTTATTATTCTGCAGAAAAGCTTGATTAAAAGCGAAATTCAATTCTCTCCTCTCCACGATCACTTTTCTCCAAAATCCACTTGGCATTTGGCTACAAGCAACGCAAAGAAGAATTAGTAAGAGAAACAGGTTTTTTTATTGGCCTTATTGGAGCTCTCGAACCTTTGGCAGGAGGGTAAAGATTGATGCAGCAGACCCGAGCAAGACCAAAGACCAGAGCATGACTGTTATAGGCTCGCCGACTTTCTCGGCAACAGCGCCGGCCAGCAGCCCGCCGACCGGCATAAGCCCGAAAAAAGTGAAGCTGTAGATGCTCATCACTCTTCCCCTCAGCTGGTCTGAAGTCAGAGTTTGGACAAGGGCATTGGCCAGGTTGAAGATCAGGATCGATGCCCAGCCAACACCGACCAGAGTCAGGAGTGAAAGCGGCAGCCAGCGCACCAGGGAAAAAGTCAGAAGACCGACGGGGAAAGCAAAAGTGCCGAGCGTTAAAAGCTTGCCTTTGAATTGGAAACGGCCGAGTGAAGCGATCGATAGGGCGCTGATCAATGCCCCGAGTCCTCGTGCCGAAAAGAGCAGTCCGTTGACCGAGGCATTGCCGTGTAGAATCCTTACCGTCCAGGCTGGAATGAGCGTTGCAAAGGAAATGCCGAATAGAGTCGTCACGCCGACGAGGCCGATCAGGGTGCGAATCATCGAGTGGGAGAGGACATAGCTCAGTCCCATCTTAAAGTCAGTCAGTATTGAATTCTTCCGCTCTGGAATGGGTTGCGGGTTCAGGTTTTTCATCGCCAGCAAGGCAGCGATAATGGCCATGAACGATATTCCATTAAGGGTAAAGCACCAGCCTGGTCCAAAAAGAGCATAGGTCACTCCGGCGATGGCCGGGCCGAAGGCAGTTGCCGAGT